>NZ_CAURTV010000004.1:0-118744 GCF_963527515.1 uncultured Cellulomonas sp.
GCCGACAGCGCCGAATGCCGTTCCCCGGAGGCAGCCGCGAGGGCCCGGGCGCCCTCCAGCTCCGCCAGGAGGGTGGCCCGCGCCGCCGGCCGCGCAGCCAGCCACGCGTCGTCGCCCGCGATCGCGGCGACCAGGTCGTCGATGGCGTGCCGCGCCTCGCGCACCGCGCGCCGACGGGACTCGAGCCCCGCCTCGACGTCGACCAGTCGGCTCAGGGCTGCTGCCTCCTCCACGGCGGACCGGCCGGTCGTCTGCACGTGCGTCCGCAGGTCGACGCCGGACGGCGGGCTGCCCACGTCCCCCGGCGCTCCGTCCAGGGCGGCGTCGAGGGTCTTGCGGGCGGCGTCCAGCGCAGTCTCCGCGCGGTCGGCGCCCAGCAGCAGCGGCCGGACGGCCTGGGCGGCGCGGGCGGCGGTCAGCTGCAGGATCGCCTCCGCGTTCATGTCGGCCGCGGCGTCCAGCGCGGCGTGCTCGGCCCGCAGGACGTCACGTCGCCGGAGCAGCGCCTCCGTTGCGGTCGACCGGTCGAGGTGCTCGCGTGCCGACCGCCGGACCGCGTCCGCGGACACCGCCGCGGACCGCGTGCGGGCGGCCAGCTGGTCCAGCACCTTGGTCCGCTCGGTCACCGCCGCTCGGACGGCCGGAACCAGGTCGACACCGTCCTGAACGGCCGCGTCGATCGCGGCGCGCACCTGGGCGGCCTCCTCGGGGGTGAGCCGCGCGGCACCGACCAGCTGCGACGCGCCGGACGTCAGCGCCGCGCGTGCCGCCGCGCTGGCACGGTCGCCCTCGCGCCGCATCTCCGCGAGTCGCTGCTGCAGCCGCTCGTACACCTCGGTGCCGAAGATCTTCTGCAGCAGCCCGCGCCGCTCCTCGGGCTTGGCGCGCAGGAAGTGCGCGAACTCGCCCTGCGGCAGCACGATCGTCTGCACGAACTGGGTGCGGTCCAGCCCGACCGCCTTCTGGATCTCGGCGCCGATCTCGTCCAGCCGGTTGCCCAGCGGCACGCCGAGCGCGTCGAGCGCGTCCGGACCACCGGTCAGGTCCACGCCTGCGGGCAGCCGCCACGCCTTGACGGTCGCGTTCGCCGTGGTGGTCCCGCTGCCCCGCCGCTTGGCCCGCTGGTAGGCGGGGGTGCGCCGGACGCGGTAGACGCCCGCCGGCACCTCGAAGACCAGGTCGACCAGGCTCTCGACGTCGTCCCCGGCGTACGCCGAGCGCAGCCGGTCCTCCGACGCCTCGCTGGACGCGACCTTCCCGTACAGCGCGAACACGATGGCGTCGATGAGCGTCGACTTGCCGGAGCCGGTCGGTCCCTCCAGGAGGAAGAGACCGGCCTGCCCGAGCGCGTCGAAGTCCACCGTGTGCCGACCGGCGAACGGTCCGATCGCCTGGAGCGTGAGGCTGCGCAGGTGCATCAGGCGCTCCGGTCCAGGTCCGCCACGTCCTCGTAGGCGCGGCGCAGCACGTCGACCTCGGCCGGCGTCGGCCCGCGTCCGGTGACGTGCGCGAGGAAGTCCGCGGCGACGACGAGCGGGTCGTGCGCCGCCGTGACCACCGCCGCACGTGAGGCACCGGCCTGCTCGGCCGCGCGGTGCTGGACGACGAGTGCGTGCGGGAACCGCTGCTTGACGCGGCGGTACAGGTCGTCGGGGCGGTGCGCGTCGGTGACGGTCACGCGCGTCCAGGCCTCGGTGTGCGGCTCCCCTGCGGCGCCGAGCAGCTGCTCGAGCGTGCCGGTCACGTCCGCCAGCCGGCGCGGTACGGGGGCGTCGACCAGCGACGTCCGCACGGCACCGCCGGACAGGTCCACCAGCACGGTGGACTTGGCGTGGTGCTGCTCGGAGAACGAGTAGGCGAGCGGGGAGCCGCTGTAGCGCAGCACCGTGCCGTCCACGCCCGTGACCTTCTGCGGTCCGTGCAGGTGCCCGAGGGCCACGTAGTCCGCCCCGGCGAACACACCCGCCGGCACCTGGTCCACCCCGCCCACGCGGATGTCCCGCTCGGACTCCGTCGGTGCGCCGCCGATCACGAACGCGTGTGCGGCGACCACGCAGCGCGGCCGCGCCGGCCCGGACCGCGCGGCCAGGTCCGCCCGGACGCGTCGCATGGCCGCGGACGCCACGGCCTCGTGCGAGCGCGCGAGCAGCTCCGGACCGTCCGCCAGCTCGACGCGCGCGAAGTCGGGGTCGAGGTACGGGATCCCGTAGACGAGCACCTCGCCCTCGTCGTCGCGAAGCACCACCGGCTCCGCGAGACCCGCCACCCGCGTGCGCAGCCGGACGCGGTCCCGCATCAGCGCGGACCCGAACCCGAGCCGCGTCGCGGAGTCGTGGTTGCCGGACGTGACGACGACGGTGGTGCGCTCCGCCAGCCGCGCGAGCGTCTCGGACAGCAGGGTCACGGCCTCGACGGGCGGGATCGCACGGTCGTACACGTCCCCGGCGACGACCACGGCGTCGACCTGCTCGGCGCGCACGACATCGACCAGGTGCTCCAGGTACGCCGCCTGGTGGTCGAGCAGATCGACCCCGTGCAGCGTCCGGCCCAGGTGCCAGTCCGACGTGTGCAACAACCGCATGCCGCGAACGTAGACCAGCCCACCGACACACCCGCCGACCGGCCCGGGGTGTTGCGTCAGACGGACGTCACAGGCTCCGCGGGGAGCTCGTCGGACAGCCCGACCATGTCCAGCACGTCACGCAGCACGCGGTGCGGGTCCAGGAGCGACACGGGGATGCCGGCCTCGCGAGCCGCGAGGTGCAGCTGCAGGACGAACGCGATGCCGGAGGAGTCGATGAAGGTCGCCAGGGTGGAGTCGATGACCACGGGGTTGCCCGCCACGAGCGCGAGGCCCATGCACATGCTCGCCTCGTCGCGCAGTGCGGCGTCGATCTCCCCGACCAGGACGATCACGGTGCGCTCGTCCGCGGGCTCGACCCGGATGGTGCCGGCCGCGGCCGCGTGCTCGATCAGGTCCATCGCTCCTCAGTCCGTGCCCCGACGGGCCGCCGGAGCTGCATTCCGGCGGGATGACGCTACCCGTCCAGCCGCGAGGCGCCACTCGAGAAGGAACGGACATCGCTGTCCCGCGGTTCCCGGTTAGCCTCGGGGGATGGCTTCCTCCGTGCTCCCGCCCAGCCACGCCGACCTGCTCGAACGCCCGCTGTTCGCCCATCTCGCCACGGTCGCTCCCGACGGCTCGCCGCACACCAGCGTCATGTGGTTCGCGTGGGACGGCGAGGTCCTGCGGTTCACGCACACGTCCACCCGCCAGAAGTTCAAGAACCTCCAGCACGAGCCCCGCGTCGCGATCTCGGTGCACGACCCGGAGAACCCGTACCGCTACCTCGAGGTGCGCGGCACGGTGGAGTCGACGGTGCCGGACGACGAGGTCGCGAGCTTCTACAAGTCGCTGCAGACGCGCTACGGCCAGGACTACGAGATCACCGACGCCGCGACGCGCGTGATCCTCACCGTCCGGCCGACGGCGTTCGTCAAGAAGTAGCCGGCGCCTCGGGCTCGGTCACGTCTGCGACCGTCGCATCCAGGGCCTGCACCAGGTCCGCGCCGTCCACGCTCGCCGCGACACCGTGGGCGCCGCCCCCGATGGACACGGTCCGTGCGGACACCCGCGAGTCCGCGACGACGGGCCACGCGACCAGCGACCCGAACGGCGTGATCGTGCCGCGCTCGTAGCCGGTGACGTCCTTGGCGGTGGCCGCGTCCGGCATCGACAGCCGCGACACCCCGAGCAGGGCACGCAGCTTGGGCCAGGAGATCGTCCGGTCGCCGGGGACGAGGACGAACAGGAAGTCGTCGTGGCCGCGGCGCACGACGATCGTCTTGACGATGCCTGCCGGGTCGACGCCGCGGGCCTCGGCGGCCTCGGCCAGCGACCGGACCGGACCGTGCCGGGTGACGTCGAACGCGATCCCGGTGGACTCCAGTCCGGAGAGCGCGCGGCGCTCGCCCTCGGTCGGTGTAGCGGGTGCGTCGCTCATCCGGTCACTGTAGGACGGGGTCGCGACGAATGAACGAGCGGTCTGCGCCCAGCACCTGGGAGACTGGGCCGTCGTGAGCACGCCGTCCTCCTCCCCCGTCGACCCGCCCGGGTCCGGTGGCGGGCGACCCCGCAGGGGGTCGCGACGAGGCCGTGGACGCACGCAGCAGCCCACCCGTCGCGACGACGCCGCCCGCTCCACCGCCCGCCGCGAGCGGGCCGCCGCGATCCGGCGGGCGGTCGACCTCCCGCCGATCGTCTACCCCGAGCAGCTCCCCGTCAGCGCCCGTCGCGCCGAGATCAGCGACGCGCTGCGCGACCACCAGGTCGTCGTCGTCGCCGGCGAGACGGGTTCGGGCAAGACGACCCAGATCCCCAAGATCGCGCTCGAGCTCGGCCGCGGGCGTGCGGGGCAGATCGGGCACACGCAGCCGCGCCGGATCGCCGCGCGCAGCGTCGCGGAGCGGATCAACGAGGAGCTCGTCGGCGACGCACCGCTGGGCGGGGTCGTCGGCTACCAGGTGCGGTTCACCGACGAGTCCAGCGAGTCGACGCTGGTCAAGGTGATGACCGACGGCATCCTGCTGGCGCAGATCCAGCGGGATCCCATGCTCTGGGCCTACGACACGCTCATCATCGACGAGGCCCACGAGCGGTCGCTCAACATCGACTTCATCCTGGGCTACCTCACGCGGCTGCTCCCGCAGCGGCCGGACCTCAAGGTCGTCATCACGTCGGCCACGATCGACTCCGACCGGTTCGCGCGGCACTTCGCCTCCGCGGACGGCGCACCCGCCCCCGTGGTCGAGGTCACCGGCCGCACGTACCCCGTCGAGATCCGCTACCGGCCGCTGTCGCCGGATGTCGAGGAGGGTGCACCCGCCAAGAAGCGGGCGGCCGAGGACCGGGACCCGATGACGGCGATCTGCGAGGCCGTCGACGAGCTCGTCGGCGAGGGGCCGGGCGACATCCTGGTGTTCCTCTCCGGTGAGCGGGAGATCCGGGACGCCGAGGACGCCCTGCGGTCGTCGCTCGGCACCCGGGTCAGCGACCCGCGCACGCCCGGTGCCGTCGAGCTGCTCCCGCTGTACAGCCGGCTGTCCGCCGCCGAGCAGCACCGGGTGTTCGAGCGCCACCAGAACCGCCGCGTGGTCCTCTCCACCAACGTCGCCGAGACGTCGCTGACGGTGCCCGGGATCCGGTACGTCATCGACCCCGGCACCGCGCGCGTCTCCCGGTACTCCAAGGCCACCAAGGTCCAGCGCCTGCCGATCGAGCCCATCTCGCAGGCGTCGGCCAACCAGCGTTCCGGGCGCTGCGGACGCGTTGCGGACGGCATCGCGATCCGGCTGTACTCGCAGGACGACTTCGACGCGCGGCCGTTGTACACCGAGCCGGAGATCCTCCGTACATCACTCGCGTCGGTGATCCTGCAGATGATCGCGGTGGGCGTCGCCGCGACCCCCGAGGAGATCGGCGACTTCCCGTTCGTGGACCCGCCGGACACCCGCGCGGTCCGCGACGGCGTGCAGCTGCTCACCGAGCTGGGTGCGCTGGGGGACGGTCGGCTGACCGACGTCGGGCGCGCCCTGGCGCAGCTGCCCATGGACCCCCGGCTGGCACGGATGATCGTCGAGGGCGGCCGCCGTGGCGTCGCGCGCGAGGTGATGATCATCGCCGCCGCCCTGTCGATCCAGGACCCGCGCGAGCGGCCGGTCGAGGAGCGCGAGAAGGCGGACCTGTCGCACTCCCGGTTCGCCGATCCCACCTCTGACCTGCTCACCTACCTGAACCTCTGGCAGTACCTCAAGGACCAGCAGCGGGACCTGTCGGGGTCGGCGTTCCGCCGCATGTGCCGGGCGGAGCACCTGAACTACCTGCGCATCCGCGAGTGGCAGGACGTGGTGACGCAGCTGCGAGAGCTGGCCAAGCCGCTGGGGATCGTCATGAACGCGCCGCGACCACCGTCCGACGACGACGGCCTCCAGCTCGAGTGGGACGGCGACCGGATCCACGTGGCGATCCTGGCCGGGCTGCTGTCCCAGATCGGCATGCAGGAGGCGACCGAGGTCTCGACGCGGGGCAGGACGCCCGGCCGCCCCGACCGCCGCGCCCGCAACGAGTACCTCGGTGCCCGCGGTGCACGGTTCGCGATCTTCCCCGGGTCCGGCCTCGCCCGGAAGCCTCCCGCCTGGATCATGGCCGCGGAGCTCGTCGAGACCTCCCGCCTCTGGGGTCGCGACGTCGCCCGCATCCAGCCGGAGTGGGCCGAGGAGCTGGCCGCCCACCTGGTCAAGCGCACCTACTCCGAGCCGGCGTGGTCCACCCGGCAGGGCGCCGCGACCGCCTTCGAGAAGGTGCTGCTCTACGGCGTCCCGATCGTCAACCAGCGCCGGGTGCTGTACGCCAAGGTCGACCCCGAGCACGCGCGCGAGCTGTTCGTCCGGCACGCGCTGGTGCAGGGCGAGTGGACCACCCACCACGCGTTCTTCCACGAGAACCGTCGTCTGCTGGCCGAGGCCGAGGGCCTGGAGGCGCGGGCGCGCCGCCGGGACCTCGTGGTCGACGACGACACCCTCTTCGCGTTCTACGACGAGCGCGTCCCCGACGACGTGGTGTCCAGCCGGCACTTCGACCAGTGGTGGAAGGCCGCGCGACGCGAGAACCCCGACCTGCTGACGTTCACGCGCGAGCTGCTGGTCGGTGAGGCGGGCGCGATCGACGAGTCGGCGTTCCCGTCGCGCTGGCCGCAGGGCGACCTGCGCCTGCCGCTGACCTACCAGTTCGAGCCCGGTACAGAAGCGGACGGCGTGACCGTACACATCCCCTTGTCGACGCTCGCACGGCTCACGCCCGACGGGTTCGGCTGGATGGTCCCCGGCCTGCGCGAGGAGCTGATCACCGCCACCATCCGCGCCCTGCCCAAGCCGGTGCGCGTCCAGCTGGTGCCCGCGCCCGACGTGGCCCGCGGCGTCGACGCCTGGATCAGCGAGCACACCGCCGACTGGGAGGACACCGTGCGCGCGGGCGACGCCGCTCCGTCGTTCCAGGAGGTCTTCCGCCGGGCGGTCCGAGAGCTGCGCGACGTCGACGTGCCGCAGGACGCGTTCGACGACGACCGCCTGCCCCCGCACCTGCGGATGACGTTCCGCGTGGTGGGCGACAGCGGGGGAGTGGTCGACGAGGGCAAGGACCTGCCCGTCCTGCAGCGTCGCCTCGCCGACCGCACGCAGAAGGCGGTCGACGACGCGGTGCGGACCGCCGTGCGCGCGGCCATGGAGGAGGCGCGCAAGGCTGCGCCGGTCGACGCCCCGCCGCCGGTCGCCCTCGACCTCGAGCGCACCGGCCTCACCACCTGGCCCCCCGACCTGCCGGAGCTGCCCGAGGTCGTCGAGGCCGGCAAGGTGCGCGCCTTCCCGACGCTCGTCGAGGAGGGGCAGTCCGTCGCCGTCCGGGCGCTGGCCGACGAGTCCCTGCGTGCGGAGGCGTCGCGCCGCGGTCTGCGCCGGCTGCTGCTGCTCGACGTCGGCCTGACGCAGGGCCGGATCACCACCCGCTGGACCGGCACGCAGGCCCTCACGCTCGCGGCCAGCCCGTACCCGAGCACGGAGGCGCTGGTCAGGGACGTGCAGCTGGCCGCCATCGAGACCCTGACGACGGAGCCGGTGCGCACCGCCGACGCCTACGCCCGGGTCCGCACGGTCGTCCGGGACCGGCTGGAGGACACGGTGTTCGGCGTCGTCACCGACCTGGTCGCCGTGCTCACCGCGTGGCGCGAGCTCGACGCCGAGGTCCGGGCCCGGTCCAGCCTGGCCCTGCTGGCCACCGCGCAGGACGTCCGCGCGCAGGCCGCCCGGCTCGTGCACGACGGGTTCGTCAGCGAGGTCGGCGTCGACCGGCTCCCGCACCTGGCCCGGTACCTGCGGGCCGCCCGCCACCGGCTGGTCAAGGCGGCGGAGAACCCCCAGCGCGACGCGGACCTGGCCTGGCAGGCGCACGACGTCGAGGCGCTCTACGACAAGGCCGCCGCGAAGCACCCGGGCGACCCCGCCCTGACCGAGGTCCGCTGGATGCTCGAGGAGCTGCGCGTCAGCCTGTTCGCCCAGCAGCTGGGCACCCCGGGGCCGGTGTCGACCACCCGCATCAAGAAGGCGCTCGCCGCCTACTGAGAGCGCACGCGCCGGAACAGCACCGCAGCCGCCAGCCGGGCCACGACGAAGATCCCGACGCACCAGGCGATTGCCGCGAGCGCCGAGTCCCCCGCGCCGGTGCCGAGCAGCAGCCCCCGCAGGGTGTCGGTGATCGGGGTGACCGGGTTGTAGGTGGCGATGGCCTCCAGCACGGCCGGCATCGACTCCGGCGGCACGAACGCGCTGGACACGTACGGCAGGAACAGGATGGCGAAGGTGAACCCGCTGGCGGCCTCCGGCCCGGACGCGACCACCCCGATGGCGACGGCCACCCACGTGAGCGCCAGGACGAACAGCCCGATGAGGCCGATCGCGGCCAGCCACTCCAGCGGGGTCGCCTCCACGTCGAACCCGATGACGAACGCGATGCCGATCACCAGCGCGGTCGACACGGCGTTGCGGACCATGCTCGCGACGACGTGTCCGGTGAGCACTCCGGTGGACCGGATGGGCAGGGACCGGAAGCGGTCGATGATCCCGCCGGTCATGTCGCTGGCGACGTCCACGGCCGTGGTCGACGAGCCGTAGCCCGCGGTGAGCAGCACGATCCCGGGGACCACCCAGTTGACGTAGTCGCCACCGGTCTGGATGGCACCGCCGAACACGTAGACGAACATCAGCAGCAGGATCACGGGGAGCATCACCGCCATCAGGACGGTGTCGAGCTGCCGCAGCGACCGACGGACGCACCGGCCGACCAGCGCGGAGGTGTCGTGCACGGTCCAGCCGAGGGCCGGCGGCGCGGTGGTGAGCGTGGTCATCAGAACTCCCGGGAGGCGACGAGGGCGGCCTCCGAAGACCGGCCGGTGAGGGTGAGGAAGACGTCGTCGAGCGTGGGGGAGCGGACCTCCCAGTGCTCGACGTCGACCCCGCGGCGCTCGACGTCGGCGAGGATCCGCCGCACGTCCGCCACCGAGCCGTCGGTGAGCAGCCGCTCCTCGCGGCCGTCACGCAACCGCAGCTCGACGTGGGCGGAGCCGACGGCCCGCTTGAGCTCGCGGGCGGTGCCGTCGGCGATGACCCGACCGTGGTCGATGACGGCGATGCGGTCGGCCAGGCGGTCCGCCTCCTCGAGGTACTGCGTGGTGAGCAGCACCGTGGTGCCCGCCGCGACGACGGACCGGATGACGTCCCACAGGTCGTTGCGGCTGCGCGGGTCCAGCCCTGTCGTCGGCTCGTCGAGGAACACCACCTGCGGGCGGGACAGCAGCCCCACGGCCAGGTCCAGGCGCCTGCGCATGCCGCCCGAGTACGTCCTCACCACCCGGCCGCCGGCGTCGGTGAGGTCGAACAGCTCGAGCAGCTCGGCGCTGCGGGTGCGCACCTCGGACCGCCCCAGGTGCGCCAGGCGGGCCATGAGGTGCAGGTTCTCGACGCCGGTGAGCAGGTCGTCGACGGCCGCGAACTGACCCGTAAGGCTGATGGCGGCGCGGACCTGTGCCCCCTGCCGCACCACGTCCCAGCCGGCGACGTGCGCCGTGCCGGCGTCGGGACGCAGCAACGTGGACAGGATCCGCACCGTGGTGGTCTTCCCGGCGCCGTTGGGTCCGAGCAGCGCCAGGACCTCTCCCGCGTCGACGTGCAGGTCGACGCCGTCGAGCACGGTCAGGTCGCCGTAGGACTTGCGCAGCCCCCGGGCGACGACGACTGGGTCGCTCATCGTGGTCTCGCTTTCTGTGTATGCCGTAAACTGTGTGTGTACTTCATACACACTTGTAGGATCAGCGGTCAAGGAGGTGCCGTGGACGACGTCGAGGCACGAGAGGCCGAGGAGGGCCGGCGCGAGGCCGAGCTCCTGCGCAGGGACCGGGAGAAGGCCGAGCGCGCCGAGGCGAAGGAGGCGGAGCGCCGCCGCCGCGACTCGGACAAGGCCGACCGCGACACGCAGAAGGCGGCCGACCGCCGCGAGCGCGACCGGCTGAAGGCCGAGCAGGACGTCGCCAAGGAGGAGGACCGGCGCCGCCGGGAGCAGGAGCGCGCGGCGCAGCAGGCCGTCAAGGAGGCCGCCCGGCAGCTGCGGGAGGCGGAGAAGACCCAGCGCGCGGCCACCCTCGTCCAGCAGCAGGCTGCACGGGAGGCCGAGAAGGCGCGTCGCCACGCGGTGCGCGTCGCCGGCGCGGACAGCCCACCCGTCGACCTGCCCCCCGGCCTCGCGGTCCTGTGGCGGACCCCGGCGCCGGGTCGTCCCGGACCGCGGCCGAGCCTCACGCTGGAGCAGATCGCGGACGCCGGGATCGCCCTGGCGGACGTGGAGGGCATCGGCGCCGTGTCCATGGCCCGGATCGCCGAGTCGCTCGGGTTCACGACGATGTCGCTGTACCGCTACGTCTCGTCCAAGGACGAGGTCCTGGTGCTCATGTCGGACCGCGCGTCCGGGCGTCCGCCGGTGGTCGGTCCGGAGGTCGGCGGCTGGCGCGACCGGCTCGAGCTGGTACTGGCCGTCCAGCAGCCCATCCTGCACGCGCACCCGTGGCTCGCGCGCTCGTCCGAGGTCCTGCACGCGGTCGGCCCGAGCCGGCTGGCCTGGATGGAGGCGATGCTCTCGGCGCTGGACGGCACCCCGCTGACGGAGCACCAGAAGGTCGGCGCGATCGGCCTGCTGGCGTCGCACACCCTGGACCAGCTGCGGATCGGCGAGGAGCTGAGCCGGGCGGGCCGCACCGCCGTCCTCGGCGCGACCGACGACGGCCGTCCGGTGCCGGACCTCGGAGAGCTCATCACGGTGCTGGCCTCGCCCGCCGAGCACCCCGCACTCCTGCGCGCAGCCGGGGAGGGCGCCTTCTCGATCCCTGAGGAGCCGTCCGAGCAGGAGAGCGAGCTGGACTTCGGCACCGTGCTCATCCTCGACGGCATCGACCGGCTCATCGCCCTCGCCGGCTGACCCGCCCACAGCCCCGGGCTCCCCACAGGGTCCGCCCGCGCTGTCGGTGTCGGGGAGCAGACTCACCCGCATGACCTCGCCCGACGTTTCCCGCACCGGCCGCTGCTTCGGCGACGGGAACCCGCTGTACGAGCAGTACCACGACGAGGAGTGGGGCAAGCCCGTGCACGACGAGCACGCCCTGTACGAGCGGCTTGCCCTGGAGGGCTTCCAGTCGGGCCTGGCCTGGATCACGATCCTGCGCAAGCGGCCCGCGTTCCGGACCGCGTTCGCCGACTTCGACCCGGAGGTCGTGGCGGAGTTCGGTGACGAGGACGTGGCACGCCTCATGGCCGACGCCGGGATCGTGCGCAACCGCGCCAAGATCGAGGCGACGATCGCCAACGGCCGCGCCCTGCGCACGCTGCACGCGGCCGGGCGCACGCTCGACCAGGTGCTGTGGTCGCACGCGCCGGACCGGACCGGGTACCAGCGGCCCGCCGGCTGGGCGGGGGTGCCCGCGCAGACACCGGAGAGCCGGGCGCTGGCCAAGGAGCTCAAGGTGCTCGGGTTCCGGTTCGTCGGCCCCGTCACCGCCTACGCCGCGATGCAGGCGTGCGGCGTCGTCGACGACCACCTGGCCGGCTGCCCGAGCGTCGTCGGCGCCCCCGCCGGGACCGGGTGAGGTGCTACTCCTGGAGGGTGATACCGCCTGTCGGGTCTCGGCAGCCGCCGACGAGCGGGCTACAGTGCCGCCCATGACAGAGATGCCCGACGACGACGTCCGGCGTGCTGCCGCGCGGGCGGCGGCCGAGGCCCTGGCGGACGACGTCGTCCCCGATGTCGTGATCCTCGAGGCCGTGCAGGACGGTCTCCTGTCCGTGGCCGCCGGGTCCCCCACCTCGTGGTTCGACGTGCCCTCGCAGCGCAACCGCATGCAGACCGGCACGCTCACCACCCGCCGCCCGCACTGACCCGCCGCCGGTCGACCGGACCGGCCAGGCCACCGTCGCGGAGCGCCACGCACGTACCGCGGACGCCCTCGTCTCACGCACCGAGCACTGTTGCCCAGCATGTGGTCGGCGGACTACCATCGCGCCTACCATCCAGAGCGGCCGAGAGACCTGGCTCGACGACGCCGCAGCAACCCCCCTCCTCGACGAGGGTGTGGGTGCTTCCGCCAGGGGCGATGGAGTGAGCGATGTCTTCGCAGGTCACGTGTCCCCGCACCGCACCGGTGCCGACGACGCCGGTGGTCGCGCCATGAGCGCCGCCACCGCAGAGCCCCGCACGCCCGGCCTGCACGCGGCTCCCGCACCCCGTGCCACCACCGCGAACGACCGCCCGACCATCTCGTTCGAGCTCTTCCCGCCGCGCAACCCCGACGCCGCCCCCCGCCTGTGGGCCACGATCCGCGAGCTCGAGTCGGTGCACCCGGACTTCGTGTCGGTCACCTACGGCGCCTCGGGCAAGACCCGGGTCACCACGCGCGCGCTCGTCCGCCGGCTGCTGCGCGAGACCACGCTCAACCCGATCGCCCACCTCACCTGCGTCGGCACCTCGCGCGAGGAGATCACGACGATCGTCGAGGAGTTCCTCGACGAGGGTCTGCGATCGTTCCTCGCGCTGCGCGGGGACCCGCCCACCGACCAGAGCGACTGGGAGGCCCACCCCGACGGCCTGCAGACGGCGGCCGAGCTGGTCGAGCTGCTCCGGGACATCGAGGCACAGCGGTGCGCGGACAGCCCGTCGCAGGCGGTGCGGGCGCGCGTGCGTCCGCTGTCCGTGGCCGTCGCCGCCTTCCCGCGCGGCAACCACGCCACCGGCGGCACGCGCGCGCAGGACGTCGCCTCGCTGCTGGCCAAGCAGCAGGCCGGCGCCGACTTCGCCATCACGCAGGTGTTCTTCGACGCGGACGACTATCTCGGTATCGTCGCGGAGGCCCGCGAGGCGGGCGTGACCATCCCGATCATCCCCGGCATCATCCCGACCACCGACCCGGCCCGGCTGCTGCGCGTGCAGGAGCTGACCGGCGTCCCGGTGCCGTCGGACCTGATCGACCTGCTCGGCTCCGCCGACGACGAGCTCGACCGTCATCGCCGCGGCATCCGGGCCAGCGTCGACCTGGTCAACGGCGTCCTGGACGGCGGAGCACCCGGCGTCCACCTCTACACGTTCAACCAGCACCACGCCGCACTTGACCTGCTCGAGGGTGCACACCTCGACGGCGGAGCTCGGACAGCTCCCGACCGGGCCAGCTGGCCGCAGGACACGGCTCCCGCCCGACCCCCGAGGGACTGAACATGAGCGAGACCCACCCGATCTTCCCCGCCAGCTCCGTGCTCGGCTACCCCCGCATCGGCCCGCGCCGCGAGCTGAAGAAGGCCCTCGAGGCGTTCTGGGCGGGACGGACGTCGGCCGACGAGGTCGAGGCGACCGCCGCCGACCTGCGCAGGCGCACCCGCACGCGCCTGGCCGAGCTCGGCCTGGCCACCGACGTGCCGGCCATCCCCAGCGCGTTCTCCTTCTACGACCAGGTGCTCGACGCCACCGCGGTGGTCGGCGCCGTGCCGGCCCGCTTCGCGGACGTGGTGGGTGCCGACGGCGCCCTCGACCTGGCGGGGTACTCGACCGTGGCCCGCGGCCGCGGCGACGACCTGCCGCTCGAGATGACCAAGTGGTTCGACACCAACTACCACTACCTGGTCCCGGAGATCGGCCCGGAGACGGTGTTCCGCTACGCCAGCGACCGCCCCGTGCGGGAGTTCACGGAGGCCCTCGCGGACGGCGTCCTCACGCGTCCGGTGATCGTCGGCCCGGTGACGTACCTCGCACTGGCCAAGGCCACCGAGGACGCCCCCGAGGGCTTCGCCCCGATCGACCGCCTGCCGGACCTGCTGCCGGTCTACGCCGAGCTGCTCCGCGACCTCGCCGCGGCGGGTGCCACGTGGGTCCAGCTGGAGGAGCCCGCGCTGGTCTCCGACTCGGTCGCCGTGCCGGCCGAGCAGCTCCTCGCGTCCGTCATCGAGGCCTACCGCGCGCTGGCCACCGAGCTGACCCAGCCCGAGCGCCCGGCGATCCTCGTCGCCGCGCCCTACGGCGACCTCGGCGCGGCGTTCCCCGTGCTCGCCGCCACGGACGTCGACGCGATCGGCATCGACCTGGTCCGCGGCCACGCGCCCACCGAGACGGTGCCGGGCCTGTCCACCAAGACCCTGGTCGCCGGCGTCATCGACGGCCACAACATCTGGCGCGCGGACCTCGACGCCAAGCTGGCGATCCTCGAGCAGCTGGAGGGGCTCGGCGCGGCCGCGGTCACCGTGGGCACCTCGACGTCGCTGTTCCACGTGCCGCACACGCTCACGGACGAGCCGAACCTCGACGCCGGCCTGAAGACGTGGCTCGCGTTCGCCGACGAGAAGGTGGTCGAGGTCGTCACCCTGGCGGAGGGTCTGACCGAGGGCCGCGAGGCCATCCACGAGCAGCTGCTCGCGGCCACCGACGCCGTCAGCTCGCGCCGCACGGCGCCCGGCGTCGTCAACCCCGAGGTCCGCGACCGCGTCGCCGCCCTGGGCGAGGACGCGTTCGGCCGCGGCTCGTTCGACGAGCGCAAGGTCGCCCAGGCCGCCCGGCTGAACCTGCCGCCGCTGCCGACCACCTCCATCGGCTCGTTCCCGCAGACCACCGAGATCCGCACCGCCCGTGCGGCGTTCGGCAAGGGTGAGCTGACGGAGGCGCAGTACGACGAGGAGATGAAGGCGGAGATCCGCCGCGTCGTGGAGCTGCAGGAGAAGATCGGCTTCGACGTGCTGGTGCACGGCGAGCCCGAGCGCAACGACATGGTCCAGTACTTCGCGGAGAACCTGGACGGGTTCGCCGTGACGCAGAACGGCTGGGTCCAGTCCTACGGCTCGCGCTGCACCCGCCCCTCGATCCTGTGGGGCGACGTCTCGCGGCCGAAGCCGATCACGGTCGAGTGGTCGGCCTACACGCAGTCGCTCACCCAGAAGCCGGTCAAGGGCATGCTCACCGGGCCGGTGACGATCCTCGCGTGGTCGTTCGTCCGCGACGACCAGCCGCTCGGTGACACGGCCAACCAGGTGGGCCTGGCCCTGCGCGACGAGATCGCCGACCTGGAGGCCGCCGGCATCGCCGTGATCCAGGTGGACGAGCCCGCCCTGCGCGAGCTCCTGCCGCTGCGGGTCGAGGACCACGCCGCCTACCTCGACTGGTCGGTGCGCTCGTTCCGGCTGGCCACGGCCGGGGTCCGCCCGGACACGCAGATCCACACGCACCTGTGCTACTCGGAGTTCGGCGAGATCATCGGCGCGATCGACGGCCTGGACGCGGACGTGACCTCCATCGAGGCCGCGCGCTCGAAGATGGAGATCCTCGGGGACATCTCCGCGGCCGGTTACCCGCGGGGGATCGGCCCGGGCGTCTACGACATCCACTCGCCGCGCGTCCCCAGCGAGGAGGAGGTCGAGGAGCTGCTCACCGAGGCGGTCAAGGCCATCGCCGTCGACCAGCTCTGGGTCAACCCCGACTGCGGCCTGAAGACCCGCCGCTACGAGGAGGTCGTGCCCTCCCTGGAGCACATCCTCGCGGCCACCCGGGCCGTCCGCGCGACGCTCTGAGCACAGCAGACGGCCCCGGCACCCCTCGGGGGGCCGGGGCCGTCGTGCGTCCGGCGTCAGGCCTCGATCGACTGCTGCGCGGTGGAGCCGTGCTGCACCTCGATGCGGCGCGGCTTGGCCTCCTCCGCGACGGGGATCGTCAGCGTGAGCACGCCGTCGTTGTACGTGGCCGAGATGTTGTCCAGCGCCAGGCCCTGTCCGACCATGAGCTGCCGTGCGTACGTGCCGGCGGGCCGTTCCTTGGCCACCCACTGCACGTCGGACTGCGTGCGGGCGGTGCGCTCGGCGCGGATGGTCAGCGTACGGTCCTCCACGTTGACGTCGATCGTCCCCGGGTCGGCACCCGGCAGGTCGACGTGCAGGACGTAGTGGTCACCGTCGCGGTACAGGTCGATCGGCATGGTCGCCGCCGCGCGTCCGGCCTGGGCACCGAACACCTGGCCCATGAGGCGGTCGATCTCCTGGAACGGGTCGATACGCGTAGCCACGCCCCTCACCTCCTCGATGCGGGCCCCGGACCGCCCGGGGCCGTGGTCTGCTCCGGTGCTCCGTCCGCACCGGATGGCTACGAGCAATGTTCTAGCACTCTCGGGTGGAGAGTGCCAGATGTGTGCGGCCCGTTCGCGGTCGGAGAACGCGCCGACGTACGGTCGTGCGGGTGACGACCATCTTCGACCGGGTCCCGCTCGACCAGCTGCGCCGCCGCACCAGCGAGAAGTGGCGGCACTACCCGCCGGACGTCCTGCCGCTGTTCGTCGCCGAGATGGACGTCCCGCAGTCCGAGCCGGTGATCGACGCGGTCACGGACGCGATGCGCCGCGGCGACACCGGTTACCCGTCCGGCCACGGGTATGCGGAGGCGATGGCGTCGTTCGCCGCGCAGCGGTGGGACTGGACGGTGGACGTCGCCGGCACGCGGACGCTGCCCGATGTGATGACGGGCGCCGTCGAGGTCCTGCGGCTGCTGACGGGTCCCGGCGACGCGGTCGTGATCAACCCGCCGGTGTACCCGCCGTTCACGTCGTTCGTCCGGTCGGCCGACCGCGCCGTGGTGGACGCACCGCTGGGCTCGGACGGGCGGCTCGACCTGGACGCCCTGGACCACGCGTTCGGCCAGGCGACGACCGGCCGGCGTCGCGCGGCCTACCTGCTGTGCCATCCGCACAACCCCACGGGGACGCTGCACACGGCCGAGGAGCTGCGGGCGGTCGGCGAGCTGGCCCGCCGTCACGGCGTGCGGGTGGTGGCCGACGAGATCCACGCGCCGCTGGTGGTCGAGGGGCCCGACCGCTTCGTGCCGACGACGACGCAGATCCCCGACGCGATCGCCCTGCACTCGGCGTCGAAGGCCTTCAACCTGGCGGGGCTCCGCTCGGCGGTGGCCGTGCCGGGGCCGGACGCGGTGGCGGACCTCGCACGGCTGCCCGTGATCGTCGGCCACGGCGTCAGCCACCTGGGTGCGATCGCGCAGACGGCCGCGTACCGGGAGTGCGGGCCGTGGCTGGACGAGCTCCTGCGCGGGCTCGCCCAGAACCAGCAGCTGGTGTCGCGCCTGCTCGCCGACCGGCTGCCCGCCGCGCGCTGGTCACCACCCGCCGGCACCTACTTCGCGTGGATCGACCTGCGCGCGGTGCCCGCGGTCCGGGCGGGGGAGGATCCCGCGCGGCTCGCCCTCGTGCGCGGACGCGTGGCGGTCAGCTCGGGGCCGACCTTCGGTGCGCAGGGGGCCGGGTTCGTGCGCCTGAACCTGGCGGCCTCGACGTCCACGCTGACCGAGGCGGTGGACCGGCTCGCACGCGGTCTCGGCGGCTGACCTCCCGCGTCGCAACCGATTCGTGACCAAAGGCGGTTGCTCGAGGGCTCATGTCGACCCCCGGGACGTGCCGATCTCTCGGAGGCAGGCCCCGCGAGGGCAGGCGCGTACAACGATGTATGGGGAGACAGACGTGACGAAGTGCGACGAGTGCAGCGGTGCCGTGCAGATCTGCGAGCGCTGCGACGGGGCCGGTCGCAAGCGCTGGTCGGGCGAGTGCAGCTTCTGCCGCGGGACCGGCCAGGTGTGCATGAAGAACGCCAACCACCGCTGGTGAGCTGACGCCCCAGCCGGTCAGCCGCGCTGGCTCGACCGAACGGTCAGGCTCGCCAGCCTGTCCACGATGCGCACGTCCGCGTCGAGCCACGGCACGTCGTGCCACTGGTGCACCGGAAGCCACCGCAGCTCGTCGTGCTCGACGAGCGGCTCCGGCGCGCCCTCGACCACCTCGGCCAGCCAGAGACGCATCACGTACTCGTCCGACAGGCGCCACATGCCGTCGTCCGGACCGACCACCTCGTCACCGAGGCCGATGCGCACGCCCAGCTCCTCGCGGATCTCGCGGTGCAGGGCGTCCTCGGGCGTCTCGTCGCCGTCCACCTTGCCGCCGGGGAACTCCCAGCGTCCGGCCAGTCGTGCCGGCACTGCCCGACGGGCAGCGAGCAGCTCACGTGGGTCGTCCAGGTCGTCGACGATCGCGGCGGCCACGACGAGCACGGGAGGATTCATGCGGCGAGTCTGCCAGGCCCGCAGGACGCGGACCGGCGGACCGGGAGACGGCCCGGTGTCTTGAGCCGTCGGGGCACGGTCAGCGGATGCCGTGCTCGATCGCCCAGGCGACGGCCTCGGCACGCGTCGAGGCGCCGATCTTGCGGTAGACGCTGCGGACCTGCGACTTGACGGTGTTGCGCGTCACGAAGAGCCGGGTCGCGATCTCTTCCAGGGTGACGTCCTCGGCGAGCTCCGCCAGGACGACCCGCTCGCGGCGCGTCAGTGCGTCGTTCGTCAGGCCGACGGACCTGCTCGTCTCCAACATGCTCATGATGTCCTCCGGTGTGCTGCGTGATCCAGTGGGTCCGGACCACGCTGTGGGCTGCGTACCGGATGAGAGAGGGCTGGTCGTGAGCCATGACGCCACTTCCAGCAATCTCCTCATGCGCGGGTTCCCCCCCGCCATGCGCCGATTCGCGCGTGCCACCCACAATGAACGTCGATCGCTCCGCTAGATACGCCGGACGTGTGGGCGCCAGCGAGTTTTCACCCGGATGGGGTAGTCACGAACGAGCGAACATGACGTCTGTGTAACGGCGGTGTTGCCCGCAGGGTTCAGCCGGCGTTCTGCGCCGCGTACTCCTCGGACGTGAGCACCGGCCCGGCCGACGTCACGTCGACCTTGAGCAGCCATCCGGCTCCGTACGGGTCGGAGTTGACCACCGACGGGTCGTCGACGGCGGCCTGGTTGACCTCGACCACCGTCCCGGACACCGGCGAGTAGAGCTCCGACACCGACTTGGTCGACTCGATCTCGCCCACCACCGCGCCGGCGGTGATCTCCTCGCCCACGGCGGGGAGCTCGAGGTAGACGATGTCGCCGAGCGCGTCGGCCGCGATCCCGGTGATGCCGACGGTCGCCGGGGCGCCGTCATCCAGCCATTCGTGCTCGATCGTGTAGTGCAGGTGGGTGGGCAGCTCCGCGGACATGGTTCGCTCCTGTCGGTACTTCGCTAGGGCTTGGTCTACCGGGGTCGGCGGTAGAAGGGAAGAGCGACGACGCGGACCGGTTCGAGCCGTCCTCGCACGTCGACCGCCAGTTCCGTCCCCGGGGCACTCACCTCGGGGCTGACGTAGGCCATCGCCACGGGGTGGCCGAGCGTCGGGGAGGGCGCTCCGGAGGTGACGGTACCGATCCTCGGGGCGTCGGCGGCGGTCGAGAGCACGACGGGGTAGCCGTGTCGGGCGGCCCGCCGGCTCAGGCCCTCGAGCCCGACGAGAACGCGGGCCGGTTCGGACCGACCGCGGGCCTCGAGGGCGGTCCGGCCGACGAACGGCAACGGGTGGCCGTCGGCGTCGACCTTGTCGAGCTTGACCACCCTGCCGAGGCCGGCGTCGTGGGGGGTGGTCGTGCGGTCGAGCTCGTTGCCGTACAGCGGCATGCCGGCCTCCAGGCGGAGGCTGTCGCGTGCGGACAGGCCGGCGGGGACCAGCCCGAACGGCTCGCCGGCCGCGAGGAACGCCTGCCACAGGGCGGGGGCGAGCGCGGCGTCGAGGAAGAACTCGAAGCCGTCCTCGCCGGTGTACCCGGTGCGCGCGACCAGGACCGGCTCGCCGCGGAACGTCATCGGCATGGCCGCGTAGTACTTGAGCGTCTCGGCGTCGACACCCGCCTCGGCGAGGCCCTCCGTGGCGCGCAGGATCTCCAGGGCGCGGGGGCCCTGGACCGCGATCAAGGCGGTCTGCGGGGAGCGGTCCTCGACGGTCACGTCGAACCCCACGGTCCGCTCGGCGAGCTCGGCCAGCACGGTCTCGTGGTTGGACGCGTTGGCGACGACCAGGAACGTGTCCTCGGTGTCCCGGTACACGATGAGGTCGTCGACCACACCGCCGTCCTCGGCGCAGATCATGGTGTAGCGCGCGCCCAGCAGCTTCAGCGTGGACAGGTTGCCGACGAGGGCGTGGTCGAGGAATCGACCGGCGTCCGGACCGGTCACCCCAATCTCGCCCATGTGCGACAGGTCGAACAGCCCCGCCGCGGTGCGGACCGCGGTGTGCTCGGCGATGTCGCTGGTGTAGCGCAGGGGCATCTGCCAGCCGGCGAAGCTGGTGAGGGCCGCGCCGAGGGCGACGTGCTCGTCGTGCAGCGGGCTCAGTGTGTCGCTCACGGTGGTCTCTCTCACTCGGCGTAGGACTCGACGGGCGGGCACGAGCACACGAGGTTCCGGTCGCCGTGCGCGCCGTCGATGCGGCGGACCGGCGGCCAGTACTTGCCCTCGCGCAGCGCCGCCACGGGGAAGGCGGCGAGCTCGCGGTCGTACGCGTGCTCCCACGTGTTCGCGCTGAGCGCGGCGGCGGTGTGCGGCGCGTTGCGCAGCGGGGAGTCGGCGATCGGCCAGCGGCCGGCCTCCACGGCGTCGATCTCGCCGCGGATGGAGACCAGCGCGTCGACGAACCGGTCCAGCTCGGCCAGGTCCTCGCTCTCGGTGGGCTCCACCATGAGTGTGCCGGCCACCGGGAAGGACAGGGTCGGCGCGTGGAAGCCGTAGTCCATCAGGCGCTTGGCCACGTCCTCGGCGGTCACCCCGGTCTCCTTGGTGATGTCCCGCAGGTCGAGGATGCACTCGTGCGCGACCAGGCCGTTCGGGCCGGTGTAGACCACCCGGAAGTGGCCCGACAGGCGGGTGGCCAGGTAGTTCGCCGCCAGGACGGCCGTCTCGGTGGCCGCCGTGAGCCCGTCCGGTCCCATGAGGGCGACATAGGCCCAGGAGATCGGCAGGATGCCGGCCGAGCCCCAGGGCGCCGCGCTGACCGGGGCTGTCCCCTTCCGGGTGGCCGTCGGCGTCGGGTCCCCGGGCAGGAACGGGGCCAGGTGCGCGGCGACCGCGACCGGTCCGACGCCGGGACCGCCGCCGCCGTGCGGGATGCAGAACGTCTTGTGCAGGTTGAGGTGGGACACGTCGCCGCCGAGCTCGGCCGGACGGGCGAGCCCGACGAGCGCGTTGAGGTTGGCGCCGTCGATGTAGACCTGCCCGCCCGCCTCGTGCACCAGGTCGCAGACCGTCCGGACACCCTCCTCGTAGACGCCGTGCGTCGAGGGGTACGTGATCATGATCGCCGCGACCGTCGGGCCGTGCTTCTCCAGCTTGGCGCGCAGGTCGTCCAGGTCGATCGAGCCGTCGTCGGCCGTGGCGACGACCACCACGCGCATGCCCGCCAGCGCTGCCGACGCCGCGTTGGTGCCGTGCGCGGACGCGGGGATCAGGCAGACGTCGCGCTGATCGCCGCGCGACGCGTGGTAGCCGTGGATGGCGAGCAGGCCGGCCAGCTCGCCCTGGCTGCCCGCGTTCGGCTGCACGGAGACGGCCGCGTAGCCGGTGATCTCCGCCAGCCAGTCCTGCAGCTCCGTGACCAGCTCCGCGTAGCCCTCGGTCTGGTCGGTGGGGGCGTACGGGTGGATTCCTGCGAACTCCGGCCAGGAGATGGGCTCCATCTCCGCGGTGGCGTTGAGCTTCATGGTGCACGAGCCCAGCGGGATCATCGTGCGGTCGAGCGCCAGGTCCTTGTCGGAGAGGCGGCGCAGGTACCGCAGCATCGCAGTCTCGGACCGGTGCAGGTGGAAGACGGGGTGCGTCAGGTAGGCGGTGCTGCGGCGGAGCTGCGCGGGCAGGGCGTTCGAGCCGTCGGTGCCGAGGAACCCGAACGCGTAGGTCCCGTCCTCCTGCTCCAGGGTCGTCGTCCCGGCTGCCGCGAACGCCAGCACGATCTGGAGCAGGTGGTCGTCCGTGGTGCGCTCGTCGCAGGCGACCTGCACGTGGTCGTCGTCGGGCGCCCACAGGTTCACGCCGGCCTCGGCCGCCTGCGCGACGACCTCGCGCGCCTTGCCGGGGACCACGGTGCGGACCGTGTCGAAGAACTTGTCGTGCTCGACCGTGACGCCGACGCCGCCCAGGAGCTCCGCGAGGCCCGCCGCCCGGGCGTGCACGCGCTCGCCGATCGCCCGGAGCCCATCGGGCCCGTGGTAGACCGCGTACATCGACGCCACGATCGCCAGCAGCGCCTGCGCGGTGCAGATGTTGCTCGTCGCCTTCTCGCGGCGGATGTGCTGCTCGCGCGTCTGCAGGGCGAGGCGGTAGGCGCGGGCACCGTCGGCGTCGATGGAGACGCCCACCAGCCGGCCCGGCAGCATCCGCTCGAGGCCGTTCCGGACGGCCATGAACGCGGCGTGCGGTCCACCGCCGAACAGCGGGACGCCGAAGCGCTGCGCGGACCCGACGGACACGTCGGCACCGAGCTCGCCGGGGGAGGTCAGCAGGGTGAGCGCCAGGAGGTCGGCGGCGACGGTGACCAGCCCGCCGCGGGCCTTCGTGGCCTCGATGACCGGACGGAGATCACGCACGCGGCCCGAGGCACCGACCTGCTGCACGACCACGCCGATGAGGTCGCCCTCGATCTCCGGGAGCCCGTCGGTGAGGTTCGCGACGACCACCGGCAGGCCGATCGCCTCGGCGCGGCCGAGCGTCACGGCGAGCGACTGGCCGAACAGGTCGGCGTCGAGCACCACCGTGCCGGTCTTGCCGCGGGCCGCGCGCCACATGAGCGCGACCGCCTCGGCCACCGCGGTGGCCTCGTCGAGAAGCGACGCGTTGGCCAGGTCCAGGCCCGTGAGGTCGGTGACCATCGTCTGGAAGTTGAGCAGCGCCTCGAGCCGGCCCTGCGAGATCTCCGGCTGGTAGGGCGTGTAGGCGGTGTACCAGGCGGGCGACTCGAGCACGTTCCGGCGGATCACCGCGGGGGTGATCGTGTCGGAGTAGCCCTGGCCGATCATCTGCGTCATCACGCGGTTCTTGCCGGCGATCGTGCGCAGCGCGGCGAGGACCTCCTCCTCGGAGCGCGCGGCGGGCAGGTCCAGCGGGCGGTCGGTGCGGATGCTCGCGGGGACGGCGGCGTCGACGAGGTCGTCCAGCGAGTGGTAGCCGACGACCGAGAGCATGTGCGCGGTCTCGCCGCCGCGGGGGCCGATGTGTCGGTCGGCGAAGACCTCGGCGGCCGGGGTGTGCTCCACGCTGGTGAACGGGACGGCGTCGGACCTGGTGTCCAGGTGGACGGCGGGGACACCGTGGACGACGGCGTCGTGCAACTGGCTCAGATCGGTCACGGGCTGCTCCGCAGGGTCGTCCGGACGTGCCGGGACGGTGGGTGGGCTCCCCGTCTGTCATCTGCGCAGGTGTGCGCAACCTGAGAGTTTTGCCGGTCCGCCTGTCGGGGCGCGCCGGCTTGCACCGTCGGTGGGACCTGTTCCCCGAGAGGAGTCGGTCCGCTTTCCAGAGTTGCCTCGCCGTGGCGGTACAGGGGCCTGAGAGATTCCCGGGGAGGGTTGCTCCTTCGGCGCCCCGCAACCAGGTGCGGGAGCTCTCCCGCCGCGGTTCGAGCAGCGTGTGAAGTTGTGGGGCCAGCGTACCGGGCGCTGTCCAGGGAGCAGGCGGACGTCCACGCGGCGGGTTCGCGTGCGTAGATTGGCCCGGTGCAGACGCCCCCGCGCCCCGCGACGGTGATCGTGGTGTCGGACCGGTCCGCTGCGGGCGTCCGGCCCGACGCGTCCGGCCCTGCCGCCGCGTCCCGGCTGCTGGACGCCGGCTTCCGCCCGGTGCACGTGACCGTGGTGCCGGACGGGGCGGAGTCGGTCGAGGGTGCCCTGCGCACCGCCCTCGCGGCAGGGGCTCGGCTGGTGCTCACGTCGGGTGGGACGGGCGTCGGCCCGCGGGACCGCACCCCCGAGGGCACCCGTGCCGTGATCGACCGCGAGTTGCCGGGGATCGCCGAGCTGCTGCGCCGGGACGGCGCGTGGACGGTGCCGACGGCAGTGCTCTCGCGCGGCGTCGCCGGGGTCACCGACGGCGGATCGCTCGTGGTCAACCTGCCCGGCTCGCCCGGCGGGGTCACCGAGGGGCTCGACGTGCTCCTCCCGCTGGTCGACCACGTGCTCGACCAGCTCAGCGGCGGTGACCACTCGTGATCGCCCGCGTCGTCGACCAGCCGCTCGACCTGCAGTTCCACGTGGAACATGTCAGCGACCCGCGCGCCGGAGCGGTCGCCACGTTCGTCGGGCTGGTGCGCGACCACGACCCGTCGGTCGAGGGCCGGGTGGTGGGGCTCGACTACACCGCGCACCCGTCCGCGGAGGCGGTCCTGCGGGAGATCGTCGAGAAGGCCGTGACCGACGACGTGCTCGGCATCGCGGTGAGCCACCGCGTCGGGCACCTGGCCGTCGGGGAGGCGGCGATCGTGGCGGCAGTGGCCACCGCGCACCGGTCCGAGGCGTTCGAGGCGTGCCGCGCGCTCGTCGAGACCGTCAAGGCCGAGCTGCCGGTATGGAAGCGTGAGGTCCTCGGGGACGGCTCGCACGTGTGGGTGGGGATGACATGACCGAGCAGCTGGTGGACCGGTTCGGGCGCGTGCACCGCGACCTGCGCATCTCGCTGACCGACCGCTGCTCGCTGCGGTGCACCTACTGCATGCCCGCCGAGGGCGTCCCGTGGCTCGCGCGGAGCACCATGCTCAGCACCGAGGAGATCGTGCACGTCGCCCGCGTCGGGGTCTCCCTGGGCATCACCGAGATCCGGCTGACCGGTGGCGAGCCGCTGCTGCGGGTGGACATCGTCGACGTCGTCCGGCGGCTGACCGCGCTCACCGGTCCCTCCGGCAGCCCCGAGGTGTCACTGACGACGAACGCCCTGCGCCTGCCGGGACTGGCCTCCGACCTCAAGGACGCCGGCCTGTCCCGCGTGAACATCAGCCTGGACACCCTCGACCGCGCGAAGTTCCTGTCGTTGACGCGCCGGGACAAGCTGGTGGAGACGCTCGCCGGGATCGCCGCCGCCGACGCCGCCGGGCTGCACCCCGTGAAGATCAACGCGGTCGCCATGCGCGGGGTGAACGACGACGAGGTGGTCGCCCTGACGCGGTTCGCCGTGGAGCGCGGCTACCAGATGCGGTTCATCGAGCAGATGCCGCTCGACGCCGGCCACACGTGGGACCGCGCGGAGATGGTGACGCAGGCGGAGATCCTGGGCCGGCTGCGTGCGGCGTTCACGCTCGAGGAGGTGCCCGGCCGCGGGGCCGCGCCCGCGGAGCTCTGGACGGTCGACGGCGGACCGGCCACGGTCGGCGTGATCGCGTCGGTGACCGCGCCCTTCTGCGGCGCGTGCGACCGGCTGCGCCTCACGGCCGACGGACAGCTGCGCGCGTGCCTGTTCTCGCAGACGGAGACCAACGTGCGGGACCTGCTGCGCGGCTCCGAGCAGCCGCCCGCCGAGCTCGGTGTCGGACCCGGCCAGGCGCTGCGCATCGGCGCGACCGCCCCGGAGCGACCCACACCCGCGGCCGACGTCGACGCCGCCCTGGCGGACGCGTACCGGCGCTGCCTGGCGGGCAAGAAGGCCGGGCACGACATCGACGACCCGTCCTTCCTGCAGCCAGACCGCCCGATGAGCGCGATCGGCGGCTGACGCGCGGCGGGTCAGCCGCCCGCGAACGGGGGGAGCACGTCCAGCATCGCGCCGGCGAGCACGGGGTCGTCGCCCTCCACGCGGGTGCCGTCCGCCAGCAGGGCGCACCGGCCCAGCACGCGGTCCAGGCCGGCACCGTGCGCGCCGACCATCGCCGACCTGACCTGCGCGGCCGTCCCGGCGGGCAGCTGCTCGGTGTCGACCCCGGCGGCCTCCGCGGCGGCGGCGAAGTAGCGGACGGTGATCACGAGGGGGTCCAGGAGGCGGCCCGCGCCTCGATCCACGCCAGGACGTCCGAGGGGTTGGAGCCCGCCGCGGCCAGACCGGCGACGAACATCGTCACCGGCACGGCGGGGCGGGCCACCTGGTGCGCCACGTCGGAGGACACCTGGAGCAGCCGGTCGATGTCGACGAGCTCGCGCTCGACGCCGAGCGCGGCGGTGATCTGGTCGATCCACTCGGGCAGGTCGGCGCCGGGCGCGCGGCGGGGGTCGTCGGTCATGGCTCGATCCTGTCACTCAGCTCCGCGTCCAGGCGCGCGACGTCGGCCCAGGTGTCGGCGTCGGCCGTCGCGCCCTCGTCGTCGGGGACGTCGACCAGCCGCAGCCCGACGACGAGCCGGTGCATCGCGGCGCCGTGCACCGCGGGGAGCCCGTCGAGGGCCGCGCGCAGGGCGGTCCGGCGGTACACAGCCACGAGGTGCTGGTGACGACCGCCAGGGCCGACCATGCGCGCGCCGTCGGCGTCCTGCACGGATGCGAGCAGCGCCGGCACCACCCAGCGGGCACCGGGCACGTCGCAGGCGAGGACGACCACCAGCTCCGGTCCGTCGTCGGGCAGCCCGTCGAGGCCGGCCGCGAGACCCGCCACCGGGCCACCGTCCGGCGGGTCCTCGAGGACGGTGGCGACGCCCGGCCGGGCCAGCTGCGGCGGACCGACGACCACGACGTGCGAGGCGTCCGCGACGGCCGCGAGCGCGTGGTCGAGCAGGGCCACCCCGCCGATCTCGACGTGCGGCTTGCTCGCGCCGCCGAGCCGTCGCGCCCGCCCGCCGGCCAGCACGACCGCGTCGAACTGGTGACCGTCGACGCTCACGCGTCGCGCCGCCAGTCACCCGAGCGGCCACCCGACTTGGCCTCGAGCTGCACGTCGACGATGCGCACGGACTTGTCAAGACCCTTGACCATGTCGACGACCGCCAGCGCGGCGACCGACACCGCGGTGAGGGCCTCCATCTCGACGCCCGTGCGGTCGGCGGTGCGGACGGTTGCGGTGATCGCGACGCCGTCGTCGGTGATCTCGAGGTCCACCACCACGCCGTGCACCCCGATGACGTGCGCCAGCGGCAGCAGCTCGGGGGTGCGCTTGGCGGCGGCGATGCCCGCGATCCGTGCGACCGCCAGCACGTCGCCCTTCGGCACCGCCCCGTCCCGCAGGGCCGCGACCACGTGCGGGCCGCACTCCACCCGACCGCTCGCGGTGGCCGACCGGACGGTGGGCTGCTTGGCGGTCACGTCGACCATGCGGGCGTGCCCGGCGGCGTCGAGGTGCGTGAACTGCTCGGGCTGCTGGCTCATCGGACCACCTTCAGGACGGCGACGCGGTCGCCGGCGGCGACCCGGTCGATCTCGGCGGGGATGACGGCGAGCCCCTCGGCCAGCGCGAGGCGGGCCACCAGGTGCGAGCCGGAGCCTCCCGCGGTCGCCCGCGCCACGCGGTCCGGTCCCACCCACCGCACGGGCATGAGCTGCGCGCGGCCGGGCGGCGTGGTCCAGCCCTCGTCCGCGACCGCGACCAGTGACGTTCGCTCGACGTCCACCAGCCCACGCAGGCGCAGGATCGCGGGCCGGACGAACATCTCGAACGACGCGAACGAGCTCACCGGGTTGCCCGGGAGCGTGTAGATCGGGGTGCCGCCCGGCAGCCGGCCCAGACCCTGCGGCTTGCCGGGCTGCACGGCCACCGCGAGGAACTCCACGCCGGGCTCGTCGGCCAGCGCGGCCTTGACCACGTCGTACGCGCCGACGCTCACGCCGCCGGAGGTCACGATCGCGTCGACCGTCCCGTCCAGGTCGCGGAGCACCGCGCGCAGCGCCTCGACGTCGTCGGGCACCGGACCGATGCGCACCGGCGTGCCACCGGCGTGGCGGACCGCGGAGGCGAGCAGCCACGAGTTCGAGTCGGGGAGCTGCCCGCGGCGCAGCGGGGTGCCCGGGGCCACCAGCTCGTCCCCGGTGGAGACGACCGCGACGCGGGGGCGCCGGTGCACCCGGACCGTGGCGTGACCGAGCGAGGCGACGGCGGCGATCGCGGCGGGCCCGAGCAGCATGCCGGCGGCGACGACGACGTCACCGGGCACGGCGTCCTCGCCCGCGCGGCGCACGTGCACCCCCGGCGCCGGCGCCTCGCGCACCACGACCGTCACCGTCCCGGCGTCCGTGAGCTCGACGGGCACGATCGTGTCCGCGCCCTCCGGCACCGGGGCTCCGGTCATGATCCGTGCGGCGGTGCCGGAACCCACGACGGGCTCGTCGGCCGATCCCGCGGGCAGGTCCGCCACCACGCGCAGGGTCGCCGGCAGGTCCACCACGTCGGCGTGCCGGACCGCGTACCCGTCCATCGCCGAGTTGTCCCAGCGCGGGAGGAGCTGGTCGGTCCGCAGGTCCTCGGCCAGCACCAGGCCGTCGGCGTCCTCCAGCGGCACGTCGACGGCCGGCAGCGGCGCGGCCAGGGCGAGCGCGGCCGCGCGGTGGTCCGTCAGGGAGCGCACGGTCAGCGCACGTCCAGCCACGCCTGGATGCCGCCGTCGACGTTCGCGGCGTCGTACCCCGCGCTGCGCAGGATCTGCGCGGCGGCCAGCGAGCGGGCACCGACCGCGCAGTGCACCAGGATCTCCCCGTCGCGCGGCAGGTCGGCCAGCGCCGAGCCGTCGAAGAACGACCCGAGCGGCACCAGCACGGCGCCCGGGATGGCGCCCTGGGCGTGCTCGGCCGGCTCGCGCACGTCGATGAGCAGGAAGTCGTCGGTGCCCGCCTCCCGGGCGGCCAGGCGCTGGACCAGCTCGGTAGCGGTGACGACGGGGACCTCGGACATGGGCTGTTCCTCCGGGGGACGTTCTGCGTGGTGGGTTGCGGCGAGCGGGACCTCGGTCCAGCGACCGCGGAGGGCGTCGACCACGAGCACGCGGCCGAGCAGCGTCTGGCCGGTGCCGGTGATCAGCTTGACCACCTCGGTGGCCATGATCGAGCCGATCTGGCCGCACAGGGCACCGAGCACGCCGGCCTCCGCGCACGACGGCACCTCGTCCGGCGCGGGAGGCGAGGGGAACAGGTCGCGCAGCTCGACGCCTGCCCGCCCCCAGAAGACCGTGGTCTGCGCGTCGAACCGCAGCACCGACCCCCACACCTCCGGCAGGCCGAGACGCACGCACGCGTCGTTGACCAGGTAGCGGGTGGGGAAGTTGTCGGTCCCGTCGACGACCACGTCGTAACCGCCCAGGATCTCGTCCACGTTCTCGCTGGTCAGTCTGGTGCGGTGAGCCACCACGCGGATGTCGGGGTCCAGCGCCGCCACGGCGTCGCGCGCGCTGTCGACCTTGGCGCGTCCCACGTCGGCGGACCCGTGGATCACCTGGCGCTGCAGGTTGCTGACGTCGACCACGTCGTCGTCGACGATCCCGAGCGTCCCCACGCCCGCCGCCGCGAGGTACTGCAGCACGGGCGCACCGAGGCCCCCCGCCCCGACCACGAGGACGCGCGCGTTGCGCAGCCGCCGCTGGCCGTCGACGCCGAGCTCCGCGAGCAGCAGGTGCCGCGAGCCGCGCTCGACCTGCGCGGGGGTCAGCGGCGGTCCCGGGGCGACCAGGGCGGGCAGAGGCACGGAGCCAACCTACGACGTGACGGGCGGCTCGATGACCGTCGCCTCGGCGCGGGCACCGGCGGCGCGAGCCGACGCGACGACGGCCTCGACGTCGACCAGCGGCCCCTCCACCAGCACCGGCTGACCGAGGAGCGACGCGCCCGACCAGCTCACCGCGGCGTGCCTGGGCGGGCGGAACTCGACGTCGCGCGGCAGGTGCACGACCGCGGCGGCCCGCACGCCCAGGTCCTCGGCGCGGCGGACCAGGACGCTGCGCACCGCCTCCAGCCGTTCGACGCTGCGCACGAGCATCCGCTGACGCCGCTCGCCCGTGCGGAACGTCACGACGACCAGGCCGTGGTCGCCCTCCACGTTGCCGGTGGCCAGCGAGTCGAAGTTCACGCCGCGCGTGGCGAACACCCCGGCGAGGGCGGCGATGGTGCCCGTCCGGTGGTCCGCCCGCACGAACGCCACCCAGCGGTCGTCGTCCTCGGAGATCACGCGCCGACCCCCAGCCAGGACAGGTTGGCGGCGTCGATCCGCTCCGCCACGGCCGTCAGCCGGCGCGCCTCGTCGGGCGCGGGCTCGTCCAGCAGCACCCGCGTCCAGCCCTCCTGCCCGACCACCACCGGGACACCCAGCACGCCCGGGCGGTCCAGCACCTCGCCCGCGAGCGCCACCTGGCCGGCGACGACGATCTCCCGCCCGTCCAGGATGGTGTCCACCAGGTCGATCGTGGCGCTCGCGGTGCCCGCGGCCGTCTTGGCCCCGCTCTGGTGCGTCATCCAGGGGCGCGCGACCACCCGCAGGTCCGGGGGCCAGCTGTCGATGAGCGCGAACGCCCGACCCAGGTCCCGGGTGGCGGCGAGCTGCTCCTTCGCCGACGCGATCTCGGCGCCGAACCCGTCCAGCGACCGCGCGCCGCGCAGCCGGGCCACCGCCCTGCGCCGCTCCGCCACGTCCAGCCCGCTGATCCGTACGGTCGACCACAGGGGCACCAGGTCGTCGCCGTGCTGCCCGGCGACGAACCCGCCCACGCGGTGGCGTCGGACCCCGAGCGACACCGCGATCTCCCGCCGGAACCGCAGGGTGTCCAGCCACGCGCCCATCCCGATCACCCGGTGCCGGCCCAGCGCGGCGGCCATCACGGCGACGCCGAGCTCGACCGGGTTGGACACCACGACGACCACCTCCTGCCCGGAGCCGTGTCGGGCGAGCGCGTCGGCGTAGGCGGTGAACACCCCGACGTTGTGCGCAGCGAGGTCCGCGCGGCTCATGGGGACACCGTCCGGCGACGGCGGCGCGGTCCTGCCCGCCGCGACCACGACGACGTCCGCGACCACGTCCGACGGGTCCAGCGCGACGTCGAGCAGGGGCGCGTGCTCGTCGTACGCGTCGATCAGGTCGGCCCGCAGACCGTGCACCGCGCGCCCCGACGCACCGTCCGAGCGACCGACCAGCTGTAGGCGCGAGCTCGTCGGCAGGATCCGCCGCTCGACCAGCTGCGTGCAGATCTGCCGTCCCACGTCCCCTGTCGCGCCGAGCACCGCCACGTCCATGGCCGCGACTGTAGGTGCCCCGTGTTACGGCAGGGTTCGCTGCCAGGCCACGATCCGGTCCACGGCCTCACGCACCACGTCCACCGACGACGCGAACGACAGTCGCACCCAGTGGTGGCCGTCCACCGGGTCGAAGTCCGTGCCGGGGGTCAGCGCCACCCCGGCCTCGTCGAGCAGCCGAGCGCACCAGGTGATCGAGTCCAGGCCGCTGGCCGAGATGTCCCCGTACAGGTAGAAGGCGCCGTCCGCCGGCGCGACGCGTGCCCAGCCGAGCTCCGGCAGGCGCGCCAGGAGGTGGTCCCGCGCGGCGGCGTAGCGCTCGACGTTCTCTCGTGCGGCGGCGTACCCCTCCGGGCTGAACGCGGCGATCCCGGCGTGCTGCGCCAGCGCGGGCGGGCAGAGGGCGACGTTGCCGGCGAGGGCGCCGACGGGCGTGACCAGGTCCTCGGGCAGCACCAGCCAGCCGAGCCGCCAGCCCGTCATCGCCCAGTACTTGGAGAACGAGTTGACGACGACGGCGCCGCGGTCGAGGTAGTGGGCAGCTGTGGCCGTCTGCTCGGACCCGTAGGTGATCCCGTGGTAGATCTCGTCGCTGACCAGCCGGACTCCGTGCCGGCCGCACCAGTGCGCCAGCGCAGCCAGCTCGTCGGGGTCGATCATCGTGCCGGTCGGGTTCGCCGGGCTGGCCACCACCAGCCCCTCGACCGGGGGGTCCAGCGCCTCGAGCTGCGCGACGGTCGGCTGGTAGCGGGTCTCCGGGCCGCAGGGCACGACGACCACCTCGCACCCGAGCGCCGCGAGGATGTTGGCGTAGGCGGGGTAGCCCGGGACCGCGAGCGCGACCCGGTCGCCCACGTCGAACGCCGCGAGGAACGCGAGCAGGAAGCCGCCCGAGGAGCCGGTGGTCACCGCGACCCGGCCGGGGTCGACGACGACGTCGTAGGTGTCGCGGTAGTGCTGCGCGATCGCCGCCCGCACGGCCGGCGCGCCCAGGGACTCGGTGTAGCCCAGGTCGCCCGACGTCAGCAGCTCGATCGCGCGCTGCCGCACCACGTCCGAGGCACCGGTCGACGGCTCGCCCGCGCAGAGGTTCAGCACGTCCTCGCCGGCTGCCCTGCGCGCGTTGGCGGCGGCCAGGATCTCCATCACGGCGAACGGCGGGACGTCGGCACGCGCGGCTACCTTCACGCGCCCATCGTGCCGCACGGGCCCGGCATCGTCGCCGGGCCCGTGCGTCCTGATCAGCTGTTGTCGACGGTCACGGCCGCGGCCGCGTCGGACTTGATGCGGTCGATGGCGTTCTGTGCCGACGCCTTCGCCGAGTACCCCTCGCTGCTGGCGAGGACGTTCCCGTTGGTGGCGACGATCTTGAACCGGAACTCGCCGGCCTTGTCCTTGACGATCTCGAACTTCACGCGATCCTCCGAGGGCTTCTTCCACGGTGCCGCCGGCGTGCGTCGGCGGTACCGCCAGTGTGTCCCTCTGCGGGCCGGAGTGCCCGGTTCCGCCTCGCAGTCACTCCGTCGGCGGCAGGGCGGCCGTGATGACCCCGACGATCTCGGGGGCGTCCGGCTCGGTCTGCGGGCGGAACCTGTGCACCGCCCCGTCCGGCGTGACGACGAACTTCTCGAAGTTCCACGTGACCCGGCCGGCCTTGCCGGACGCGTCGGGCGTCTTGGTCAGCGCCGCGTACAGCGGGTGCGCCGACCGGCCGTTGACCTTGGTCTTCGCGAACATCGGGAACGTGACGCCCCACGTCGCCGAGCAGTACTCCGCGATGGCCTCCTCGGACCCGAGCTCCTGGAGGAACTGGTTGCTGGGGAAGCCCAGCACCGTGAACCCGCGGTCGCCGTACGTCCTCTGCAGCTGCTCGAGCTTCTCGTACTGAGGAGCCAGGCCGCACCGCGAGGCGACGTTGACCACCAGCTTGACCTGGTCGGAGTAGGCGCCGAACGTCGTCGTGTCGCCGTGCAGGGTGGTCAGCGGGATCTCGTCGAGGGACATGCCTCGGTCAACCGTGCTCGGGGACGCGGGCATTCCCGAGCGCCGCCCGGACGTGCTGCACGATCCCGTCCGCCGCCGCCTCGATCTGCGCCAGGCAGTCCTCGAAGTCCTGCGCGCCGCCGTACCAGGGGTCCGCCACATCGAGGTCACGCTCGTCGGCGGCGGGGTCGAACGACCGGAAGAGCACGGGTTCCAAGTCAAGCCTGCGGAGCGCCCGGGCGTGCACGGTGGTCATCGCCAGCACCAGGTCGCGAGCGTCGCCGGCTCGCACCTGGCGCGCGCGGTGGCCGTCGCCGGCGGGGTAGCCGTGGCCCAGCAGGACGGTCCGGGCGCGACGGTCCACCGGGTTGCCGCGCTCTTCGTCGCTGATGCCCGTGGAGTCGACCACCACCCGGTCCGCCAGGCCCGCGGCGGCGAACCGCTCCCGCAGCACCACCTCGGCCATCGGGGAGCGACAGATGTTGCCGGTGCAGACGACCATGACGGAGTACGGGGTGGGCATCCCGTCATGATCGCTGCTCGGGCGTCACCTGTGCGCCCGGAACACCTTCGCCGCCGAGCCGAGGCGCAGGAGCACGGTCTCGCCCGTCGCGTCCTTGAGCCCGTCGTTGTCGGTCACGGCGTAGACCTGCCCGTCACCGCCGATGGTCAGGCCCTCGACCTTCTCCTGCGTCCACCCGTTCGTCGCCCGCAGGTCCGGCACCAGGTCCCGCACGAGCGTCTTGGTGAGCGTGCCGACCGTGCCGGGCGCGGGGTCCTTCCTCGGGATCTGCACCGCGTAGACGGCCTTGACCCTGGCGTCCGGACCGTTGAGCTTGTCGCGCTCGATCACGGCGAGGGTGTCGCGGTCGACGACGGTGATCTCCGAGAGCCCGATCCAGTCGCCGGCCGTCGTCGTCGTGCCCAGCGGGTAGGCGAACCACGCCCAGCCGCCGGTCGACACGTCGTAGCGGCCGATGCGCGCACGGGCCTCGTCACCGCTGAGCCCGCGCTGGAGGGCGACCCAGACGTGCTCGCCGCGCGAGTCCTGGGTGGCAGCCACCCCCTCGATGCCCCACTTCGTGAGCCCCGCCGCGACGTCGGCGGGCAACGGCACGGTCTGCTGCACCGCGCCCGCCGCGTCCGTCCGGACCAGCGCGTTCGCGGCACCGGTGGCCCCCTCGGAGCCGAGCCAGAACCCGCCCTGACGACGGGCCGAGACGCCCTCGATGTCGAACGATGCCGGCGTGCCCCCCTGCGTCACGACGACATCGCGATCGATCACCGCGGGCTTGCGCGACACGTCCAGCCGGAGCAGGTGCGCGGCTCCGTAGGCCGCGTCGCTCGCTGTCCAGAGGTGCTTCCTGTCGGTCGGGTCGGCGCTCAGCGCGCCGAGGGCGCCCCAGCCGATCGGGTTGCCCGCGGCGTCGTCGGCGGAGACGACGCTCGGGAACTGCGGGGTGCCGGCCGCCCTGGCGAAGGCCTTGCCGCGGCCGAACACGGTGACCGACGACCGGACCAGGACGGACGCGTCGTCGGTCTCGCTCGACACCAGCAGCAGGTCCCGCGACGGCACCGGCAGGATGCCCTCCGGGCCGTTGGTGGTGGCCAGCACCTGGACGAACCGCGGGTGCGCGGCGTCGTCCACGTCGTACACGGCGACGAAGTTCGACCGCTCAGACCCGACGAACGCGTACCGCCGGCCGCCGAGGGTCGCGACGGCCAGACCCTCGATCTCGACGCCCTTCTTCCCGGCTCGCGACTCGGAGTGCAGCCCGGTCCGGACCGCCAGCCGCTCGAGCTCGGCGCCGGCGTCCCAGACCACCGCGCCGGACGTGTCGAAGACGGTCCACCCGCGGGTGCCGCCCTTCCAGTCGCCCTCGTTGGCGGTAGCCAGGTGGGTCGCGTCGAGCCACGCCACCGCGTCGGGCTCCCGCGGGGTGAGCGGGATCGACCCGGTCTGGGTGATGACCCCGTCCTGCCCGGTGTCGATCCCGCTCACCGCGACGCTCCCCGCGCTGAACACGGAGCTGAGCGTCCCGGACGCGATGTCGACCAGCGCGATGCCGTTGTTCTCCTGCAGGGTCACGGCGACCGTGGTCCCGGTGGGGTCGACCGCGACGTACTCCGGCTCCGGGTCCTGCGGGGTGTCCAGCCCGGCGAGCGCCTCCGCGGGGAACGGCACCGCGCGGGTGCTCCAGGCAGCCGGGTCCGGGCCGGGCAGGTCCACCAGCTGCAGGAAGCCGCCGGGCAGCTGCGGCAGGTCGCCCTTCTTCCCACCGGCCGGGGCCACGTCCTCGTCGCGCTGGTTCTCGATCGCGATCGCCGCGTGCGCCCTGTCCGGCGTGAGCGCGATCGAGTCGGGCTGGCCGCCGAGGTCGAGGGTCCGCACGAGCGCGTGCGTCGCCAGGTCGACCACAGCGAGCAGTCCCGACGGGTTGGTGAAGCTCTCCGACGTGTCGACGACGACCAGCACGTAGCCGCCGACCACGGCCACCGACGTCGGCTCCGCGTGGTCGCCCACCCCGAGGTCCGCCGTCAGGTCGAGGGTGCCGAGGCCCCGCGGCGTCGCGGGGTCCGTGATGTCGACGAAACCGATCCGGCCCGCGAGCGCGTCGGTGTGGATGAACGTCAGGCCGTCCTCGCTGACGGCAGAGATCTCCGCGACCGTCGGGTCGGCGGCCGGCACGTCCGCCGGGCGGTTCAGGTACACGGGGTAGGTCGCGAGGCGGTGGAACACGCCCTGGGGGGACGGCTGGGGGTGCGCCGCCGCGGTGGTCGCTCCGAGTCCCGCGCAGAGCACGGCGGTGCAGGTCAGCGCGACGAGTGCGCGGCGGGCGTGCGGCATCGAGGTCCCCTTCGATCGGTGTGCCCCGAGGGTGACCAGGACAGATGTCCGATTCCGGGCGGCCGGGTGAACGGGCCAGGGCCAGCAGGTGACGATCGGAACACCCGTCGCCGGTGCCGAGTTGTGGGGGGCATGCGAGCCATCACCTACTCCCGCTACGGCGGCGCCGACGTCCTCGAGCTCACCGACCAGCCGACCCCCAAGGTGGGCCCGGACAGCGTGCTCGTCCGCGTGCGCGCCGCCTCGGTCAACCCGGTGGACTGGAAGGTCCGCGCCGGCTACCTCGACGCGATCATGGACATCACGTTCCCCGCGGTACCCGGCTGGGACGTCGCCGGCGTCGTCGAGCGGGTCGGGCTCGACACCCCCGAGCTGCAGGTGGGCGACGAGGTCTACGGGTACGTGCGTCGCGACTGGCTGCACGGCGGCACGTTCGCGGAGTACGTCGCAGCCCCGGTGCGCACCCTCGCGCGCAAGCCGTCGACCCTCTCGTTCGAGGAGGCGGCCGCCGTGCCGCTGGCCGGGCTGACCGCGTACCAGGTGATCCGGCGTGCCGGCGTCCACGACGGACAGACGGTCCTCGTGCACGCGGCGGCGGGCGGCGTCGGCGCGTTCGCGGTGCAGATCGCCCGCTCGCTCGGCGCACGGGTCATCGGCACGGCCTCGTCGCGCAACCACGAGTACCTGAGCGGGCTGGGCGCGGAGCCGGTGGAGTACGGCGACGGTCTGGTGGACCGCGTCCGCGCCCTGGCGCCGGACGGTGTCGACGTGGTGCTCGACTTCGGTGGGGACGACCTCGTCGAGACGTCCCGTGCCGTGCTCGCCCCGGACGGGGTCGTGGCGTCGATCGTCGACGCCGCCGCTCGCGACGAGCTCGGCGGCCACTACGTCTGGGTCAGGCCCAGCACCGAGGACCTCGACGCCCTCACGGCCCTGATCGACGCCGGCACCGTGGCGGTCGACGTCGCCGAGGTGTTCGAGCTGGCCGACGCCGCCGCGGCCCACGAAGCGAGCCAGACCGGCCACGTGCGGGGCAAGGTCGTCGTCCGCGTCGACTGACCCACCCCGCGACGGCCCGCACCCTAGGCGAGGGTGCGGGCCGTTCGTGCAGCGTCCGAGGAAGTGGCTGCCCTGGCGACCACATGCTCGGACGCTGCGGTCTCTCCCCAGCGGGCGTCCGAGCATGTGGTTGCTGGAGCAGCCACATGCTCGGACGTTGCGTGCTTCCTGCGGGACGTCCGAGCAGCTGGGGGCTCCAGCGACCTTCTGCTCGGACGTCAGTGGCTGGTGGTGCGGCCGAAGTGGAAGCGGGCCGTCGCCGGGCTGCTGGGCCAGCGGCTGGTGACCACCTTGCCGCGCGTGTAGAAGCGCACCGACTCGGGGCCGTAGATGTGGCTCTCGCCGAACAGCGAGTTCTTCCAGCCGCCGAACGAGTGCCACCCCACCGGCACCGGGATCGGCACGTTGATGCCGATCATGCCGACGTTCACCGCCCGCTGGAACGTGCGGGCGGCGTCGCCGGAGGACGTGAACAGCGCGGTGCCGTTGCCGTACGGGTTGGCGTTCACCAGCGCGATCGCCTCGGTCAGGTCCGCCGCCCGGATCACCACGAGCACCGGCCCGAAGATCTCCTCGACGTACGCGCGCATGTCCGTGGAGACGCCGTCGAGGACGGTGGGGCCGACGAAGAACCCGTTCTCGTGACCGACCACCGTGTGCCCGCGACCGTCCACGACGGCGGACGCACCGTTGTCGACCGCGTCGGTGACGATCTCCTCGATGCGCAGCTGCGACGCCTTCGTGATCACCGGACCCATGTCGGAGTCCGGGTCGTTGCCGGGCGCCACCCGGACCTTCTCCGCCCCCGCGCGCAGCCGCTCGAGCAGCGCGTCCGCCACCTCGTCGACGACGACCGCCACCGAGATCGCCATGCACCGCTCGCCGGCCGCGCCGAACGCCGCGCCGGTCAGGTGCGTCGCCGCCAGGTCCAGATCGGCGTCGGCCAGCACGACCGCGTGGTTCTTGGCCCCGCCGAGCGCCTGCACCCGCTTGCCGTGCGCGGTCGCGGTGGCGTGCACGTGCTGCGCGATCGGCGTCGAGCCGACGAACGAGACGGCCGCGATGTCGGGGTGGGTCAGGAGCGCGTCGACGGCCACCCGATCACCCTGCACCACCGAGAACACGCCGTCCGGCAGCCCGGCCGCCTTCCACATCCTCGCCAGGAACAGGGACGCCGACGGGTCCCGCTCGGACGGCTTGAGGATGAACGCGTTGCCCGTGGCGATGGCCATCGGCGACATCCACAGGGGCACCATCGCGGGGAAGTTGAACGGGGTGATGCCGGCGACGACACCGAGCGGCTCGCGGAACGAGAACACGTCGACACCCGTCGCGGCCTGGTCCGTGTACTCGCCCTTGAGCAGCTGCGGCATCCCGCACGCGTACTCGATGACCTCCAGGCCGCGGGCGATCTCCCCGTGGGAGTCGGCGAGCACCTTGCCGTGCTCGGCGGTGATGATGGCGGCCAGCTCGTCCGTGTGCTGCACGATCTGCTCGCGCAGCGCGAACAGCACCGCGGCGCGCTTGGCGACGGGTTCCTGCGACCACGACTCCGCCGCGACGACGGCCGCCGCGACCGCTGCGTCGACGTCGGCCTGCTCCGCGAGCAGGACCCGACCGGACACCTGCCCGGTCGCGGGATCGAACACGTCCTGGGTCCGTGACCCCTCGGGCGTCGTCACCTGCCCCCCGACGACGTGACCGATGAGCGGAGCAGTCTCGACGAGCGCGGACATCAGGGGCCCTCTTCCGTGCGGATCCGCCGGCGTTGCCGGATCGAGCCAATCTAAGTCCGCCGTCAAGACAGCGTGCGGAGGCCGCGAGAACAACGGTGCGGAGGCCGCGAGAACAACGTTGAGCGCGCGATGCGGGGGCAGAACGCACCCAACGTTGTTCTGGATCGATTCAGCCGATGGCGAGGGTGGCGGCGAGCAGGGCTCGGCCGCGGGGCGGGGGTCGGGTGCCGGGGTCGCAGCGTCCGAGCAGAGGTGAGCCCGGGCCTGCATCTGCTCGGACGTTGCGGGGTCAGTCGCGGGCCGTGAGGACCAGGGGGCCGTCGGGGGTGATGGCGATCGTGTGCTCCGCGTGGGCGGCGAGGGAGCCGTCGGCGGTGCGGATGGTCCAGCCGTCGTCGTCGATCGTGTACTCGTCGCCGCCGGCCATGAACCAGGGCTCGATCGCGATGACCAGGCCCGCCTTGAGCTTCTGACCGGTACCGCGGCGCCCGAGGTTGGGCACGTGCGGGTCCTCGTGCATGGTCCGGCCGACGCCGTGCCCGCCGAAGTCGGCATTGATCCCGTACCCGCCCGCGCGGCCGATGTCGCCGATGGCCGACGAGACGTCGCCCATCCGCGCGCCGGCACGGGCGGCCGCGATGCCGGCGTCGAGAGCCCGCTCGGTGGTCTCGATGAGCGCGGTGACCTCGGGAGACTGCGTGCCGATCTGGAAGGTGAGCGCGGAGTCGGCCACCCAGCCCTGGACCTGCGCGGCGAAGTCGATGCTGAGCACGTCGCCGTCGGCCAGCACGTAGTCGGACGGGAGGCCGTGCAGCGCGGCGTCGTTGACGGAGGTGCACAGCACGCCCGGGTACGGCATCGCGCCGAACGACGGGTGGTAGCCCAGGTAGACGGAGTGCGCACCGGCGGCGTCGATCATCCGGTGCGCGTGGGTGTCCAGCTGCTTGAGGGTCATCCCCTCGCGGGCGACGTCACGCAAGGAGGAGAGCACGCCGGCGACGAACGTGCCGGCAGGACGCATCTGGTCGATCTGGGAGGGGTTCTTGAGAGCCACGGCTCCACCCTGCCACGAGATGGGCAGGCAACAGCCCGTGGGCCGGACCTCCGAGGAGGCCCTGCCGCGAAGGACGAGGTCGCGGCTCCCACGGGCTGCGGTGACTGCCATGGATTCGCTCGCCGGTCCGGGTGGGCCTGCGGGCGGATCGCCTGTGCAATCCGTCCGAGTACTTTCGGGCGACTAGCGGACAGTCACCTCACGCGTCCTGGAATAGAACATGTCCTGGACCACCTCCTTCCCGTGTCCGACGACCGTACGTCCGGATCCACGCGCGCGCCAAGGGGTTTTCCGGGTGGCGAACACGGGAACACGTGAGGACCCTGGAGGGGTGATCTCCGGGCTGCACGTGCTGCTGGCCAGCTCCGACCCGGCGGCCGACCGCGCCTTCCTGCGGGACGTGCTCGGGTGGTCGTCGGTCGAGGACGCGACGTCCGGCGACGGCTGGCTGATCTTCGCCCTGCCACCGGCGGAGCTGGGGGTGCACCCGGGCGACTCCGCCGACGGCGCCACGCTGCACCTCATGTGCGAGGACCTGGACGGCACGCTGGCGGACCTGGCGACGAAGGGCGTCCGCCCGCTCGACCCTCCGCACACCGAGTCGTGGGGCGTCGTCACCCGGATCCCGCTCCCGAGCGGCGGCTCCCTCGGGCTGTACGAGCCGCAGCACCCGTCGCCGCTCGGTCGCGAGCCGATCACCCGCCACGCCGGGCTCGAGCTCTCCCTGTCGACGACGGTCCTCGAGGCGCGCGACGCCAACGCGCTCGCGGACTTCTACCGACGCCTGCTGGGCTGGCGCGTGATGGCCGAGGAGCCCGGCTGGGTCATGCTGCGACCGCCCAGCGGCGGCACGGGGATCTCGTTCAGCTCCGACCCGCTCTACGAGACGCCGGTGTGGCCCGCGACGACCGACCACCAGCAGATGATGGAGCACCTCGACATCTGGGTGAACGACCTGGACAGGGGGGTCGAGCACGCGCTCGCCGAGGGCGCCACGCTCGCCGGCTTCCAGCCGCAGGACGAGGTCCGCGTCATGCTCGACCCGGCCGGCCACCCGTTCTGCCTGTTCGAGAGCTGACGCCCCCGAGCCACTCGGCGAACGTCACGCGGCCGACCGCGTGCGCGGGCGTCAGATGGTCCCCGCGACGAAACCCGCCCAGCCCCGGGACGGGGGCGGTCCACACCGGTCGGCGTCGACCGGTCACCGCGAGGTACGTGCGCATCAGGTCGGTGGTGGTGAGCACCTCGGGACCGCCGAGGTCGTCGACCCGTCCGGACGGTCCCGCGTCGACCAGCTCGACCAGCCGCGTCGCCACCTCGCGCACGTCCACGGGCTGGTCGCTCACACCCGCCGGAGCGATCGCCACCGGTGCGCGCGAGAGGGCGTCCAGCACGCCGGCCACGAAGTCGTGGAACTGCGTCGCGCGCAGGGTCGTCCACGGCACTCCGCCGTCCTCGATGATCTCCTCGACGCGATGCTTGGCCCGGTAGAGCGGGAACGGCACCCGGTCGACGCCCACGATGGAGATGTAGACCAGGTGCGGGACCGCCGCCGCGCGGGCCGCGAGCAGCAGCTGCACCGCGGCGTCCAGGTCGTGGTCGGGGTGGCGCGGGGCGCTGGCGCAGTGCACCACGGCGGCGACGCCGTCGACCGCTTCGCGCACACCGTCACCCGTCCGCAGGTCGCCGACCACCCAGTCCACCGCCGCGGGCGCTGCCGGTGTCGGGCCGCGCCGGCTGAGCAGCCGCACCGGCCGGCCGGCGTCGAGGAGCGTGCGGACCAGCGTGCGGCCCAGGGTCCCGGTGCCGCCGGTGACCAGCACGGGGCGTTCGTCGTCGGCCATGCGGACCATCCTGGCCCACGGCTCCGGGCGCCGACGAGCCCCGATTCGCCCGTGCCGGCGGCTCAGGCAGCGTGGCGGGTGCGACACGGCCCGGGTCGACGCTGACCCGGGCCGTGACGCGGTCGTCGCTCAGGCGCGGTCGACCAGGAACTGCGTGTACGCCGGCACGGTGAGGAACGTCGGGAAGTCCTCCGCCAGGGCCACCTGCCGGAACAGGTCGGCCGCGTCGTCGTACCGGTCGCCTTCCGTCCGCGGCAGCTCCGCCAGGACCTCCGTGAGCACCTGCTCGACGCGCGCGGCGTCGATGCGCGTGCCCTCGGCGGTGACGACCTCCTGGTGCACCCACTGCCACACCTGCGAGCGCGAGATCTCGGCCGTGGCGGCGTCCTCCATGAGGTGGTCGATCGCCACGGCGCCGATGCCCCGCAGCCACGCCTCGAGGTACCGGACGCCCACCGACACGTTGCCGCGCAGCCCGCCGTCGGTGACCGCGCCGGGCTCGCCGCCGCCGGCCGACGGGATGTCCAGCAGGTCCGCGGCGGTGACGTGCACGTCCTCGCGCAGCCGGTGCCGCTGGTCGACCCGGTCGCCGAGCGCCTCGTCGAACACCTCCCGCGCCACCGGGACGAGGTCCGGGTGCGCCACCCAGGTGCCGTCGTACCCCTGCCCGGCCTCCCGCTGCTTGTCCGCCCGGACCTTCGCCAGCGCCGCGGCGGTGACCTCCGGGTCGCGGCGGTCGGGGATGAACGCGCTCATCCCGCCGATGGCCTGCGCGCCCCGCTTGTGGCAGGTGGCGACGAGCAGCTCGGTGTACGCCTTCATGAACGGGACCGTCATCGTCACGCTGCCGCGGTCCGGCAGGACGAAGCGCGGTCCGCGAGCGCGGAAGTTCTTGATGACGCTGAAGATGTAGTCCCAGCGGCCGGCGTTCAGGCCGGCGCAGTGGTCGCGCAGCTCGTAGAGGATCTCCTCCATCTCGAACGCGGCCGTGATGGTCTCGATGAGCACCGTCGCGCGGATCGTCCCGTACTTCAGCCCCAGGTAGGTCTCCGTGAACCGGAACACCTCGTCCCAGAGTCGCGCCTCCAGGTGGCTCTCCAGCTTGGGCAGGTACAGGTACGGGCCGCGGCCCGAGTCGATGAGCGCCTGCGCGTTGTGGAACAGGTACAGCCCGGCGTCGACCAGGCTTGCCGACGCCGCACAGGTCTGACCCGCCCGGTCGGTGAACTCCAGGTGCTTCTCGGTCAGGTGCCAGCCGCGCGGCCGGAACACGATCGTCGGGGTGACCGACCCGACCGTGTACTCCTTGCCCTCCGGAGACGTGAAGTCGATCTGCCCGCGGATGGCGTCGAACAGGCTGTGCTGCCCGCCGATGACGTTGGCCCACGTGGGGCTGGTGGCGTCCTCCATGTCCGCGAGCCAGACCTTGGCGCCGCTGTTCAGCGCGTTGATCGTCATCTTGCGGTCGGTGGGGCCGGTGATCTCGACACGCCGGTCCTCCATGCCCGGACCGGGGCCGGCCACGCGCCAGCTCGGGTCCGCCCGGATGCCCGCCGTCAGCGGCAGGAAGTCGGGGTCGGCGCCGTTGGAGAACCGCGTCCGGCGGTGCTGGCGGCCCAGCAGCAGGTCGTGGCGCCGGCTGGAGAAGCGGAGGTGCAGGTCGGTGAGGAAGTCGACCGCCTCGGTGGTGAGGATCTCGCTGGCGCCGGACACGGAGGGCCCGGACTGTGTCAGGTGGGGTCGGATCAGCGGCGGGGGGATGGTGATGGTCATGGCAGGTGCTCCTGGGTCAGTGGGCGGTGGGCGGCGAGAACGGCAGTTGGGTGTGAGAACGGCAGTTCGACCTGCCGTTCTCGTCGCAAAGTGCCGTTCTCGCGGCCCGGGCAGAGGGTCAGTGGGTGAACTGGGCCGTCTCGGTGGAGCCCGCGAGCGCGAGGGTGGCGCTCTCCGGGCTGATCGCCGTGGCGACGCGGTCGAAGTAGCCGGTGCCGACCTCGCGCTGGTGGCGCGTGGCGGTGTACCCGTCGGTCTCGGAGGCGATCTCGGCCTCCTGCAGCTCGACGTACGCGCTCATGCCGCGCTCGGCGTAGCCGCGGGCGAGGTCGAACATCGAGTGGTTGAGGGCGTGGAACCCGGCCAGGGTGATGAACTGGAACACGTACCCGTGGCCGGCCAGCTCCCGCTGGAACCGCGCGATCTGCAGGTCGTCCAGCTGCGAGCGCCAGTGGAACGACGGCGAGCAGTTGTACGCCAGGAGCTTGCCGGGGAACCGGTCGTGGATCCTCTCGGCGAACTCGATCGCGGCGGCGACGTCCGGCGTCGACGTCTCCACCCAGATGAGGTCGGAGTGCGGCGCGTACGCCTCGGCGCGGGCGACGACGGGGTCCAGTCCCGGGCGCACCCGGTAGTAGCCCTCGGCGGTCCGCTCCCCGGTGAGGAACGGCTCGTCGCGGCTGTCGATGTCGGACGTCAGCAGGTCGGCACCGAGGGCGTCCGTCCGGGCGACGATGACGGTCGGGACGCCGGCGACGTCGGCCGCGAGCCGCGCGGCGGACAGGGTCCGCACGTGCTGCGACGTCGGGACGAGCACCTTGCCGCCCAGGTGGCCGCACTTCTTCTCGGCCGCCAGCTGGTCCTCCCAGTGCACGCCGGCCGCGCCCGCCTGGATCATCGAGTGCATGAGCTCGTAGGCGTTCAGCGGCCCACCGAACCCGGCCTCGGCGTCCGCGACGATCGGCGCCAGCCACTCCCGTGTGCGGCGGCCGTTCTCCGCGAACTCGATCTGGTCGGCCCGCAGGAGCGCGTTGTTGATCCGGCGGACCACGGCGGGCACCGAGTTGACCGGGTACAGGGACTGGTCCGGGTAGGTCTGGCCCGAGAGGTTGGCGTCGGCCGCGACCTGCCAGCCGGACAGGTAGATGGCCTCGAGCCCGGCGCGCACCTGCTGGACAGCCTGGTTGCCGGTGAGCGCCCCGAGCGCCGGGAGCAGCGTGCGCGAGTGCAGCAGCTCCCACAGGCGCTCGGCCCCGCGGCGGGCGAGCGTGCTCTCCTCGCGGACCGACCCACGCAGGGCGACGACGTCCTCGGCCGTGTGGGTGCGGCGGATGCCGGCCCAGCGCGCGTCGAGGTCCCAGCTCGCCGCGAGCTCGGCCGCGGTCTCGGTCTGGTCGCCGTGCCTGTACGTGCTCATGGTGTCCTCCGTCTTTGGCGGTTCTTCTCGGCCCTTCGGCCTGACCTCTACGTTCCTGGATGGCGAGCCGTTCTTCTCCACCGAAGTGCGCAGAAGATCGGCGGAACTTCTCCTGGACAGAAGCGCAGGCTCGGGCGATGGTGGAGGCATGACGACGACGACCGCCGGCGCGCTGGACACCCTCGTGCTCGGCCGACGGATCCGGCACCTGCGCACGGGCCGGAACATGACGCTCGACGACCTCGGTGCCGCCATCGGCCGGGCGCCGTCCCAGGTCTCGATGCTGGAGAACGGTCACCGCGAGCCCAAGCTGTCGCTCCTGGCGCAGGTGGCGGAGGCCCTCGAGGTCCCGCTGTCGGAGCTGCTGCGCACCGAGCCGCCCACCCGGCGGGCCGCCCTGGAGGTGGAGCTCGAGCGCGCCCAGCGCGGGCCGCTGTTCGCGTCCCTCGGCGTCACGCCGGTCAAGGTGGGCCGCTCGTTGCCGGCCGACGCCCTCGAGGCGCTGGTCCGCCTGCAGGCCGAGATCCAGCGGCTGCTCACCGAGAACGCGGCGACGCCGGAGGAGGCCCGCCGCGCCAACGCCGAGCTGCGCATCCGCATGCGCGCCCAGGACAACTACTTCCCGGAGCTCGAGGACCACGCCCGCCGCCTGCTCACCGCGATCGACCACCCCGGCGGCCCGCTCAGCCAGCGCGGGACCGCGGACATCGCCGCCCACCTGGGCTTCAGCCTCCACTACGTGCCGGACCTGCCGCACTCCACGCGCTCGGTCACCGACCTGGCGAACGGCCGCATCTACCTGCCGCAGGGCAACCCCGGCGCCAGCGACGCCCGCTCACCGCTCCTGCAGGCCGTCGCCAGCCACGTGCTCGGCCACGCGGAGCCCAAGGACTACGGCGACTTCCTGCGCCAGCGCGTCGAGGCCAACTACCTGGCCGCCGCGCTCATGCTCCCGGAGGACGGGGCGGTGCCGTTCCTCCAGGAGGCGAAGGCCGAGCGCCGGCTGTCGGTGGAGGACCTTCGCGACGCCTTCGCCGTGCCCTACGAGACCGCCGCCCACCGGTTCACCAACCTGGCGACGCGCCACCTCGGCATCCCCGTGCACTTCATGAAGGTCCACGAGGGCGGCACCCTGCACAAGGCGTACGAGAACGACGGCGTGAAGTTCCCGGCGGACCCGCTGGGCGCGATCGAGGGGCAGCCCGTCTGTCGCCAGTGGACCGCCCGCGTGGTGTTCACCCTGCCCGACCGGTTCTCGCCGTACTACCAGTACACCGACACGTCGTCCGGCACGTACTGGTGCACCAGCCGCGTGCAGCCGTCGTCGCAGGGGGCGTTCTCCGTGTCGGTCGGGGTGCCGTTCGCGCACGTGCGCTGGTTCCGCGGCCGCGAGACCACCGAGCGCGCGGCGTCGAAGTGCCCGGACCCGATGTGCTGCCGCCAGCCCCCCGCCGACCTGGCCGCGCGCTGGACCGACAAGTCCTGGCCGAGCGCCCGTCCGCACGCCTCCCTGCTGGCCGCGCTGCCGGTGGGCGTGTTCCCCGGGGTGGACACCACGGAGGTCTACCGGTTCCTGGACCGCCATGCGCCGGGCGCGGGTATCTAGGAGGCCTCCGACCTGCTCCTTCCCGTGACAACCGCGAGGAAGGGATCGGGCCATGGTCCTGCTTCACGTCCGCACGCACTGGTGTGACGCCCCTCCCGCGGGGACCCCGGTCCTCCAGCCACCGCCGGCGTGGACGGGGGGCTACCCGGGCACGGTGCCGCTGCAGCCGTTCGACCTCGACCCGGTCTCCGGGCTGACACGGCCGCCGACCTGGAGCGGCCCACCGGGACCGGTGGGGCCGAAGGACCTCCATCACGTCTGGTTCCCGGTGGTGCGGCTCGGCGACCTCGAGTCGGCCGGCTGGGCGGCGGGCCCCACCTGGGCCGGCAGCCCGCCACCGCCGTGGGACAGCGGCGCAGGTCTTCCGCCCGACACCCTCGACGAGGGCTACTCGGCCGCGGCCACCGGGTTCCGCGTCAACCGGGTCCGGCTGTACCTCGGCGTCAACCCGGGCACGGGCTTCACCTTCACCGTCGTCGCACCCAGCGGTGCCGTCCTGGCCACCGTGCCCAGCGTCCTCGGCTGGACGGCGTGGGTGACCGTGCCCGCGGGGATCGCCGACGGCCGGGGCATCTGGAGCGTGCTGATCGACCGCGCCCCTGCGGCGTCCGTCTCGCAGCCGGCCCTCCTCCCTCCGGCCGCCGGGCCGGCCAACGCGGTGTCCGAGTCGTACGTGTCCCCGTTCGGGAACGAGTACGAGGGGATCCTCGGGGTCGAGGTCGACGGCGAGGAGCTGACGGCGCCCGTGGCGGTCGTGGCCACCGGGTCCGTGGTGATCGGCGACTGCGACGCGAACGGCAAGCGACCGGTGGAGCTCGTGGTCACCTTCACGCCGCCGCTGCCGTCCGGCTGGGGTTACCAGCTGTCCTGGAACTCGACGCAGGCACCTCCGCCCACGACGCCCCCGGCGACCGTCGGCCCGATGCCTCTGGCCGGGCTCCGGACGACGGTGGCCTACCCGCCGGGCACCTACCTCCCGTCGGTCGTCGTCATCCTCACGCCGCCCGGCGGCGGCACGCCGACCGTCACGACGATCCAGCTCGAGTCGTCACCTGGGGCCGGACTCGTCGTCCCCGTCTGCGGGACACCCCCGTGCCCGACGCTGACCCTCACCGCGAGCCGGCAGAACCTCTGCGTGCAGGGCGGCACCACCGGACCGGTGACGTTCACCGCGACGCCGTCGCAGCCGTGGACCGGCCCGTACAGCTGGAACGTCCACGACAGCCAGATGAACCCGGTCCCGATGCCGGCCCCGACACCGACCGGCAGCACGCTGACCATGAGCTTCCCGGCGGCCGGCCAGTACACGGTCACCGCCGCGATCATCCGGTCCGCGCCCTGCGACCCGCTGATCGTGACCGCGACGCGCATCGTGCCCGTCGCCGACTGCAGCTGCCCCACGATCACCGGACCCCTGAACGCGACGCCGGTCAACGCCTGCACGTTCAGCTTCAGCGCCACCGTGACGCCCGGGCCCAGCGGTCAGCCGGTCACCTACGCGTGGGACTTCGGGGACGGTCAGACGTCGTCCGCGCCGCCACCCGTCAGCCACACCTACGCCACCGGGACCAGCGGCCCGCGCACGGTGACGCTCACCGTCTCGGGGTCGGACCCCGCCGCCTGCACGGACGTCGAGCCGGTCCAGGTGACGGTCGACTGCGGCGGGGGGACGCCGCCCTGCCCGTCCCTGAGCGGCATCGTGGCGACGCAGCGTCCGGGGACGACGTGCACGTTCGACCTCTCCGTGACCGTGACCGACGGCTCACCGGGCTCGACCGTCACGTGGTCGCTGCCGGGCGGCGGGACCGCGACCGGTCCGACGACGAGCGTCACGCTCGCGCCCGGAGCCAGCGGCACCGCCACCGCCACCGTCAGCAGCCCCGACCGTCCCGGCTGCCCCGACGCCTCGACGTCGACCACCCTCACCTGCACGTCGCCGCCGCCGCCCATCGGCTGCGCCATCCTGCTGGTCCTCGCGCTGATCCTGCTGCTGCTCGGCGGCATCGTCACGATCATCGGGATCTGCATCGCCGTGCCCTGGGTCATCGTCGTCGGCGCGATCATCGCCGCCGTCGGCCTCATCCTGTTCATCCTCTGGGCGCTGCTCTGCGCGGCGAGCACCCCGTGCAGCCTCATGAGGACCCTGCACTGCATCCTGTTCTGGATCGTCGCCGTCGTGGTGCCGGCCGTCACGATCCTCATGCTGATCTTCAGCCAGCTGCCGTGCGCCATCGCGACAGCGGTCACCGGCGTCGCGTGGGGCTCGATCTACGCGTGGCTCGGCTTCATCATGCGGTCCGTCCGGTGCACGCCGACATGCTGAGCGCCGCAACCCAATCCGCCGTCGCGGGGATGCTCACGGTGGGCCTCGGACTGATGTGGGTGTGGGCAGGCATCGCCAAGCTGCGGCACCCGCTCGACCCCGACCGGCTCCAGGTCCTGCTCCCGCTGCCCGTGCCGGTGCTGGCCGTGGCGGCGGGCGCGCTGCCCGTCGTCGAGCTCGCGCTGGGCGGCCTGCTCCTGACCCGCACGCAGGTCACCCTCGTCGGCTGGGTCAGCGCCCTGCTGCTGGTCGGGTTCGCCACGGTCCAGGCAACCGCGCTGGTGCGGGCGTCCCTGGCACCCACCGGGGTGTCGCCGGCGGCTCAGGCCGTGGCCGGGTGCGGGTGCTTCGGACGGGCAGCCCCCGCGGTGGTGATCGACCGGTCCACGCCACCCGACCTGCAGCGCGCGGGACTGCACATGGCGCGCGCCCTGGTGCTCGCCGCAGTCGCGGTCGCGATCACCCTGCCGTGCCCGTACTGCGTGGCGTAGGTCGCACCGACGACCGTCGCGTGACCAGGTACAGGACGAGCCCGACGGCCAGCAGCACACCTGCCAGCAGCCAGTGCCGGGCGTCCTGCTGGGTGAGCAGTCCGAGGCAGGACACGATCGCGAGCACCGGCAGCGCGGTCCACGTGCGGAAGTGCGGACGGTCGACCTGCTCGCGCCGGAGCACCAGCACGGCGACGTTGGTGCTCAGGAAGACGAACAGCAGCAGGAGGACCACGGTCGAGGCCAGGTCCTCCAGCGAGCCGGTCAGCGAGAGCAGCATGGCGACGACCGTGGTGACGACGATCGCCACGATCGGCGTGCGCCGACCCGGCAGGACCCGTGAGAACGGCGTCGGCAGGAGGCCCTCCTCGCCCATCCCGTACGCGAGCCGGCTCGCCATGATCATCGTCAGGAGCGCGCCGTTGGCCACCGCCACCAGCGCGACGACGGAGAACAGCTCGAGCGGGACCCCGCCGGCCGCCCGGACCACCTCCAGCAGCGGACCGCTCGAGCCGGCCAGGTCGTCCGGCGCCACGACCGCCGGCGCGACGATCCCGACCAGCAGGTAGACGACACCCGCCGTGAGCAGCGCCCCGAACAGCGCGCGCGGGTAGACGCGGCGGACGTCGACGATCTCCTCCGCGAGGTTGGCCGAGGTCTCGAACCCGACGAACGAGTAGAACGCGATGAGCGCCCCGCCGAGCGTCGCCGCAGCCACCCCCGTGCCCTCCGGCAGCTGCGTCAGGCGGCCGAGGTCGCCGTCGCCGCGGCCGAGGACGACCGCGCCGAGCACGACGACGAGCACCAGGCCGCTGAGCTCCACCGCGGTCATCACCACGTTCGCCCGCAGCGACTCCTTGATCCCGCGGGCGTTCAGCGCGGCGACGAGGGCGAGGAACACCAGCGCCGTCGGGACCGTCGGCACGTCGAGGAACACGGCGAGGTAGTCACCGGCGAACGCGAGCGAGAGGCCCGCCGCGGACGTCACCCCGGCGGCCAGCATGCAGAAGCCCACCAGGAACGCCACGAGCGGGCGGCGGAAGGCGCGCTGCGCGTAGACGGCGGAGCCGCCCGCCCGCGGGTACTTGGTGACCAACTCCGCGTACGACGAGGCCGTGAGCAGCGCCATGGCCAGCGCGACCAGGAGGGGCAGCCAGATCAGGCCGCCCGCCTCGTCCGCGAGCACTCCCACCAGGGCGTACACGCCCGCGCCGAGCACGTCCCCGAGGATGAAGAGGAACAGCAGGCGGCCGGAGACCGCTCGTCGCAGACCGGTCTGCTCGGTCGTCGTCGTCTCTGTCATGCGCCGAGTATCGAGGCGTCGGGACGTGTCCGCCGCTCGAGCGGCCGGTCAGGCGACGGCGGTGGCCCGTTCCTGCCGGACACGGGAGATCGCGGCCGCCAGACCGGTCCGGGCGGCGACCACGTCGACCCGCGCGAGGGCGTCGGCCCCCAGCTCCTCGTGCACGGCCACGAGCTCCGGCAACAGGTCCGCGTGCGGGACCTGCACGGTGGCCTCCAGGAGTGTCTCCGTGCCGACGGTCACCAGGTAGGACATGGCTGGCCCGAACTCGTCGGCAGGGGCGACGCGGAACCGCACGGTGCCGACCTCCACGGCGGCCGGCAGGGACTGGCCCCGCACGTGCCCGATCTCGAGCAGGTCGCGGATCGTCTTCGCGCCGTCGGCGTCGAGACCCGCCGAGGCGTCGAGCGAGTCCAGGTCGGCGAGCACCACGCACCCCTCCGTCGGCTCGTCGGAACCCGGGTGCCACGAGGCGTCGACCTCGAGCGCGAGGAAGCCGCCGCTGACCGAGAACGCGTCACGGATGAGCGCCGCCCGCTGGTCGGCGGACAGGCCGCGCATGGGGTGACGACGGGTGGTGCCGGCGGACCCGCACGAGCACGAGAGAGTGATCATGCATCCAGGGTGCAACGAACCACTGACACTGCCCGGCTGAACACGCCCGGGGCGGGCCGCTGTGACCGACGCGGCTACCGTCGCGCGCGCAGGGAGGGCCGGTGGAGCCGCTGCCGCCGAGCGGTCCGGGCGGGGACCTTCTCGAGGTGGGCCCGGCGCTGCTCCAGCCGGACCTCGAGCTCGTGCTCGTGGTGGCGGTACAACGCGATGGCAAGGTCCGGGTGCATGGGGGTCTCCTCATTGAGCACTGATGACGCGGCGGCTTGTGGCCGTGACCCACTGTCCTCCTGCGACTAGCACGTCAGTTGCACGTCGGGGGCGCCGATCACCCGATCGCCCCCGTCGTCGCGGGTGATCCGGGGCCTCACGCGCCTCTTGAGGGCCGAAGGTCCCAGTCCCGCGCCGTCCTGCCCGCGATGACCCACCCCCGACTACGATCAAGCATGAGTAAAACGCCTGCCAAGCCCGAGTTGTTGCGCCTGGGTGTGCTGGCCACGTCGCGCAAGCCCGACGAGCGGAGACTGCCGATCCACCCCGGTCACCTCGAGCGCATCGACGCGGACCTGCGGGCGCAGATGATCCTCGAACGGGGTTACGGCGCCCGTTTCGGCATCGCCGACGACCAGCTCGCGCCGCTGGTCGGGCAGATGTCCGACCGCGCCGAGGTCATCGCCCAGGCGGACGTCGTGCTGCTGCCCAAGCCGCAGGCGTCGGACCTGGAGGATCTCCGCGACGGTCAGGTGCTGTGGGGATGGCCGCACTGCGTGCAGGACCGCCGCATCACTCAGCTGGCCATCGACAAGCGGCTCACCCTGATCGCCTGGGAGGCCATGAACCACTGGCAGGCGGACGGCGGCTTCGGCCTGCACGTGTTCCACAAGAACAACGAGCTGGCGGGCTACTGCTCGGTGCTGCACGCGCTGCAGCTGTGCGGGTCGACCGGTGACTACGGGCGCAGGCTCAGCGCAGTAGTGATCGGGTTCGGGGCGACCGCGCGCGGTGCCGTCACGGCGCTCAACGCGCACGGGATCCACGACGTGCGGGTGCTGACGAACCGGGAGATCGCTGCCGTCGGCTCACCGATCCCGTCGGTGGACATCATCCACTTCGACCACGATCCCGAGGACCCGTCCGAGAGCACGGTCACCAGCGAGGGTGGACCGGTCCGGCTCGCTCCGTACCTGGCCGAGAACGACATCGTCGTCAACTGCACGTTGCAGGACCCGAACGCGCCGCTGACGTACCTGCACACCTCGGACCTGGGTGAGTTCCGGCCGGGCAGCCTCATCGTCGACGTGTCCGTCGACGAAGGGATGGGCTTCAGCTGGGCGCGGCCGACGTCGTTCGCGGACCCGATGTTCACGGTGGGTGACACCACGAACTACTACGCGGTCGACCACAGCCCGTCCCTGTTGTGGAACTCGACGACGTGGGAGATCAGCGAGGCGCTGATGCCGTTCCTGCGCACCGTGATGGCGGGGCCCGAGTCGTGGGCCTCCTCGGACACGATCCAGCGTGCGGTCGAGATCGAGGACGGTCGGATCCGCAACCAGGCGATCCTCACGTTCCAGGGCCGGTCCGCCGAGTACCCGCACCCGGCGGCGTAGGGCCCTCGGGCGACCCCTCTCCGGCCGACCAGTCAACGACGAGCGGTCACGCCAAGCCGCCGACCAGCCGGGCCCGGTGCGGCAAGGATCCGGGTCACGGGTGCCGACACGGCGAACGGCCCGGGCACGACCTGGTCCCGTGGGATCCCGAAGACATCGGCGCTCAGGTCCAGATCGGACCCGTCGGGATTGGTGTAGGACATCTCGGCCTGGTAGCTCGTCCCGAGGCGCGCGGTCGTCACCGGGGAGACGACGTCGATGCCGCCCGCGTCGAGCACGTCGACGCGGACGGTCCCGGCTTCGGCGTCGACCACCCCGACGCGCACCGGTGACGTGCCGATCACGAGGGCCGTGGGCTCCGCGCGGAACGGCTCGGCGCCATCCGCGTAGAGGTTGCCCTCGATCCAGACCGGGAGCCGTGGCCCGGCCAACGCGCTGCCGGTCTCGTTCGGGTACTCCTGCGACGTCGGGTAGGCGTCGTACTGCGAGGTGCCCACGGGGGTCGGCACGAAGGTCGCCTGGCCGGGCACGCCGTCCATGTCGATCGCGCCGGACCAGAAGCTGGCGAGTTCCGGTTCCGCCTGTGCATCCGGTTCGGTGCGTCCGCTGGTGGCGCGGTCACCGACGAAGACGTTGTTGTAGAACCGGTTGTCGCCGCCGAGGATGTTCGAGACGCCGTAGACGGCCGTGGAGTGCGGGACGTGGTACGGGGTGTACCGCTGGTGCTCGGTGCAGTTGGCGACGCGGCCCGCGACGTAGTTGTGGACGTAGGCGCCACCGGTGGACATGTCCTTGACCGCCCACGGCGACAGGAAGAGGTTCGAGTCCACGAGGTACGGTCCGTGGCAGACCTCGACCATGAAGTCCTCGGCGGTCGAGGCGAAGAACACGTTGCGCCGCACCAGGGTGCCCTGGGCCTGCCAGTCGAGCCACAGCGCGCGGTGCGTGTGGTGAATCGTGTTTCCGCTGATCAGGGTGTCGATGGCGGCGTGCAGCTTGATTCCGGCCACCTCGGCGCCGTGCCACTGTCGCTTCACGTGGATGCGCGAGATGTGGTTGTCGGCGATGGTCGAGAACGCCGCCCCCAGGTGCCCGACGACGCCGGCCTGCTCGCAGTCCCGGATCGTGTTGCGGCGCACGGTGTGGGAGCCGACGTGGTCCCGGTGCCACGGGTGCGGTTCGCCTGCGCCGGGCCCGCCCAGGACGAGCGCGCGCTGGATCACCTCGCGCTCGCGCTGCGTGCCGCCCTTGGCGCCGTCCGGCCCCGCGGCCGCCTCGTTCTGCCCGGTGCTGGCCTCCTTGCCGAGCGAGACGCCGACGTTCTTCGAGTCGGTGATCGTGTTGTCCTCGATCACCCAGCCCTTCGACCAGTGCGGGCCGATCAGGCCTTCCTGCAGCGCGGTGGGCGGGGCCCACTGCGTGGCGGCCTTCGTCAGGGTGAACCCGCGCACCGTGACGTAGTCGATGCCCGTCGCCGCGGGCCAGAGAACGAAGGTGCGCGCATTGATCTCGACCTCGTGCGAGGCCGGGTCTGCGCCCCCGAAGTTCGCCCAGATCGTCGTGACGTCGTCGCCCACCTCGCAGTACCAGGTCAGCAGCGAGCCCTCCGGGTCGAACGAGTCCGGGGTGACCTCGGGGTGCTCGACGCCGCCGAGCGTCAGCGACTCGTACATCGACTTGCCGTCGAGGTACACCTCGCCCGTGTGCCAGGTGTTGACCCGGTCGAAGAACCAGTCGCCGCCGATGCGCTCCGCGTACGGGTTGCGCGCTCCGAACAGGGCGTTCGGCACCTCCGTGACCCAGACGCGGCCCTCGGCGCCGGGGTGGGGGCGCCAGTCGGTGACCACCTCGGCACCGGAGATCGTGACGGGCTCGAAGCGCCCGTCCGGGCCTACCGCGGCCTGGTAGGTGATCGGCGCGTCGACCGTGCCGCCGCGCAGCGGGTTCACCCACTCTCGGTACACGCCTTCGTGCACGGCGACGGTGTCGCCCGGCATGGCAGCCTGAGCGGCCCGGTTGATGGTCCGGAACGGGGCGTCGGCCGACCCGTCCGCACGGTCGGAGCCGGTGGTGGTGACGTGCAGGATGGTCACGACAGCGCCTTTCATCGATCACTGGAGTCGTGTGGTGGTGAGGCCCGAGGTCGTCGCTGGTCGCGGGAGCGTCAGACCTCCGCCTCCTCCGGTTCCGGTTGCACGTACCCCCGGGCGACGAAGAACCGCTCGAGCAGGTAGCACCACCACAGGAGGATGAGCCCGGGTGCCACGAACACCGCGGGCATGAAGTTCCAGATGGCGACGCCCCCGAGGACGACGGCGATCCCGAGCAGGAACGTCAGGCTGGGCGTCGTCAGCCCCAAGGTGAGCCCGTTGCGCACCTGGCGCCAGGTGGGGTTGGTGAAGCGGGCTGCGAGGGGGAGGCACCAGAAGACCAGGAGCAGGAGGAAGAGCCCGGCGACGAGGAGCGGCACCAGGACCCCGGCCAGCCCGAGAGTGGGCAGGTAGGAGAGCGTGAGGATGCCGACGGCCGCGACCGGGACGGCCAGCAGGCCGATGACTGTTGCCTGCCTCCAGCTCTGCCCCAAGGCCTTCATGGCGACCGCCCAGAGGCCTGCGTCCTTGCCCAGGACGTACCGGCGGCAGACCTCGTAGGCGACAACCGTCCCCGCTCCCGCCGTCACGACGAGGCCGAGGCTCACGAGCCAGAACAGGCTGATCAGGATGACGGAGCCGAGCGAGTCCAGGATGCGCCACAGTCGCGACGCGGGGTTGAACCGGAAGATGGTCAGGGCCTTTCAGTGTGCGGAGCTGCGAGGCCGGCCTCCCACGGGATGCGCGGGAGGCCGACGCCGTCAGCCCTTGACGGAGCCGATCGTCAGACCGGTCACGAAGTGCCTCTGCAGGAACGGGTAGACGAGCAGGATGGGGACGGCCGCCACCATGGTGATCGCCGAGCGCAGCGCGATCGGTGTGGTGAGCTGCCCACCGCTTCCCACCGAGGCCGCGTTGGCAGCGGAGTTCGCGGAGTTCGCGCCGGCGTTCATCGAGCTCGCCAGCAGCTTCTGCAGCTCGTACTGCAGGGTGGTCAACGCCGGATCGCCCGAGTTGTACAGCAGCGTGTCCAGCCACGCGTTCCAGCTGCCGACGGCCACGAACAGACCCACCACGGCCAGCACGGGCTTGCACAGCGGCATGATGATCTGCCACCACGTGCGGAACTCGCCCGCGCCGTCCATCCGCGCCGACTCGGTGATCTCCTCGGGGATCCCCTTCATGTACGTGCGCAGGATGATGAGGTTGAACGCACTGATGATCACCGGCACCCAGTAGGCCTGGAAGCTGTTCAGCATGCCCAGGTCCTTGATGAGCAGGTAGTTGGGGATCAGCCCGGCGTCGAAGTACAGCGTCAGCACGAAGATCAGGGTGATCGGGCGGCGGAAGAGGAGCTCCTTGCGGCTGAGCGCGTAGGCGAGCATCGAGGTGAACAACAGGTTCGTCGCCACGACCACGACGGTCTTCAGGACGCTCATGATGAACGCCTGATAGATCGAGTCCATGTTGAGCACGACCTCGTAGTTCTTCAGCGAGAAGACTCGGGGCCAGATGCCGACCCCGCCGCGGACGGCGTCCATGCCGTCGTTGAGGGAGATGGCGAGCGTGTTCAGCAGCGGGTAGACCATGAGCGCCCCGAGCAGCACGAGGAAGGTCGTGTTGAGGGACGTGAAGACGATCCGCTCGGTCGTCCACTTGTGTCGCGATGCTCTCTTCCGTCCGGCGCGCCGCGAGAGAGGCTTCGGGGCAAGGGTGGTGCTTGACATGAAGGCTCCTAGACCAGCGTCTCTTGGTTGAAGCGCTTGGCCGTCGCGTTCGCCGCGCCGACCAGGAGGATGGCGACGACGGCCTTGAAGATGCCCGCGACGACGGCGAGGCTGTAGTTGCCCAGCTGGTAGCCGTAGCGCAGCACGAAGACGTCGATGGTCTCGGCCGTCTCGGCGATCAGGCCGTTGCCGAGGAAGTACGGCAGCTCGAAGTTGGTGGACAGGATCCAGCCGCTGTTGATGATGAGCAGCACGACGATCGTGGGCTGGATCCCCGGGAGCGTGATGTGGAACATCTTGCGCCAGCGGCCTGCTCCGTCGACCTCAGCGGCCTCGTACAGGGTCGGGTCGATCGCGGTGATCGCGGCCAGGTAGATGATCGTGTTCCAGCCCAGCTCCTTCCACAGGGACGTCCCGGCGACGATCCCCCAGAAGTAGTTCGGCTCGGTGAGGAACAGGACCGGTTCCTGGACGAACCCCAGGGCCATGAGGCCCTGGTTGATGAACCCGCCGGAGGAGGGCAGCGACAGCGCCACCGACGCCAGGCTCGCCACGATGACCCAGCTGAGGAAGTGGGGCATGTAGGTGATGTTCTGCATGATCCGCTTGAACGGGGCGTTCTTGACCTCGTTCAGCAGCAGCGCCAGGACGATGGCCCCCACGGTCCCGACGGTCAGGGTCAGGACCGACTGTCCCAGCGTGTTGGCCACGACCCGGCGGAACCGTTCACCGTTGACACCGGTGAACAGGTCGACGAAGTTCTCGAAGCCGACCCACTCCTGGTTCAAGATGTTGCCGCGACCCGGCTTGTAGTCCTGGAAGGCGATCGCCCAGCCGTAGACCGGGACGTACTTGAACAGGATCTGGTACATCAGCAGCGGGATGGCCATCAGGAGCAGGACCCGCTGTGACTTGATCCTCTCCCACGTGATCTTGCGCTTGGGCTCCTCGGCTGCGCGCTTCCGGGCCTTGCGGCGACGCCACTTGCTGGGGAGCCCCACGGCCGGGTCGAGCCCGGTGCCGGTCACCACGTTGGCCGGTGAGTCGATCATCTGTTCAACCTCGTCGTCGGAAAGCAGCGGGTGGTGACCGAGAACGGATCGTGGTGGGGGGCTCGCGCGCCCCCCACCACGATCGCTCGCGGACTGTTACCAGTTGGCGAGGCGGTCCTGGATGCCGGCGTTGATCGCGTCCTCGTACACCTTGACGTCGATCTTCTTGATGGTGTCGACGTAGGCCTTCCAGTTCGCATCGAAGTCGGCAGAGTCACCGGCGATGATCTTCGGCAGGTTCTGCACGTTGGCGTCGGTCAGCTGCTGGTTGATCTGGTTGGCGTCGTCGGAGAGCGTGATGTTCCACGCCGGGTAGTACTTGGGGTTCTCCGGCTGCGGGTTCATGAACTCGAGCCAGGTCTTCTTGTCGTACTGCTCCATGACACCGCGGTCGTAGTCGGTCAGCGTCGCGAAGAACTCGGCCGGCTGGTCGTCGGGGCTGTAGGCGTTGCCGTCGGAGAACTGGCCGTTGTGCTTGGGCAGCACGTCGAGCAGCGCCTCGAGACGGTTGGAGGCACGCCAGGTGAGGTCGCGGGCGTTGGAACGCTGCTCCTCCGTGCGGGTGAACATGCCGTCGTCGCCGATCTGGTAGTCCTCGCCCTCGATGCCCCAGGAGAGCGCCTTCTGCCAGGGCTCGCTGAGCATCAGGTCGAGGAACTTCATCGCCTTCTCCGGCTGCTTGCTGGAGACGGAGATGCCGAACCCCTGGTTGGTGTTCATGACGGGGCGATCGGCGTACCAGGGCTCGACCCCGTCGTAGACGGGCATGAGGGGCACGTAGGTGTACTCGTCCTTGCCGGCGCTCCGCAGCGAGTCGGTCGCGGTCTGGAAGTCCCAGCCCTGGTCGTGCATGCCGAGGACGGAGCCGGTGGCCAGCTTCGCGACGTACTGGTCGAACGTCAGGGTGAAGGACTCGCGGTCGACGAGACCCGCGGCGTACTGCTCGTTGAGGACCTTGTAGAAGTCCTTCGCGATGTCCTTGTCGGCGTAGATCTCCGCGTTGTCGTTGTCGTCGACGATGACGCCACCGTTGTTCGGGGAGCCTGCCAGCAGCGCCGGCGGGTTGGTCATGCCCCACTCACGGCCGGTCGACGCCAGGACCTCGAAGCCGATGGTCGGGGCGCCCTCGGTCTCAGGGTTCTTCGCCTTGTAGTCCGCGATGAGCTCGAAGTACCGGTCGAGCGTCATGGTGCTGAGGTCCGGCCAGCCGGCGTCCTCGAGCACACGCTTCTGGATCCAGAACGCGGGACCGTAGTAGGTGCCGCCCGTGACCTCGCCGTAGAAGCGGTTGTAGTTCGGGAAGATGTACAGGCCCGGGTCCACCTCGTCGCCCGCGTAGCTCATCTTCTTGATGTCGTCCTCGACGTGCGTGGCGAGGTTGGGGTAGTCCCCGGTGGCCAGCATGTCGTCCAGGCGCAGGAGAGCGCCGCCCTCCAGGAGACGCATCCTCAGGTCGGTGGTCCCGACGAGGTCGGGGTACTCGCCGCCCGCGAGCATGACACCGATCTTCTGGTCCACGTTGTCCGGCGTGACGATCTCGTACTTCAGGGTGACACCGAGCTTGTCCTCGAGCAGCTTGGTGATCTTGTTGTCGGAGGCCGGCGCCTGCGAGGCCGTCGTGATCCAGGTCGTGAGAGTCGTCGGGTTGCTGGGGGTCAGCGTTCCCGACTGGTCCGCGAGGTCACCCTCGGGAATGACGGCATCCTTCGAAGGGGCGTCGTCGGGGGTGCCGGTACATCCGACAGCTCCCACGGACACGGCTGCAGCCAGGACGAGGGTCAGCAACTTCGTTCTTGCGGTACGCACCGAGGTCTCTCCCTTGAGAACAGTTCCGGTCGTCACTGACCGGAACCCGTGCCCGTCGGACGCGAGCCAGGGCTTGGCGTCCTCATCCCGAGCGGGATTTTAGCGTTAAAGTAGAGACGCCCTCGCGAGCCGTCAAGCCCTCGCGCATCTCGAAATGGTCACGGCCACGTCCCACAGCGTGCGGTGCTGCATGCGCAGCAACCCGGCGAACGACGCTCCTGAGGCCCGGTGTGCTGCCTGCTACCTGCTCGGGAACGGCGAGCTCGGTGCCGCCGTCCGTGGCGGCGTGGGCACGCCGGAAGCTGGCTCGAGGGCCTCGTCGGTGCGGGCCTTGCAGTGCTGCGTTTTATCGATATATTGAGCGCCGCCACGGCGGCGTGGCCGGGCTCCGGGTCGGACGGGCGCGCGCTGGACCGGCAGAATGTCGCGGGAAGGAGGACGCGCATGGTGAGGATGGCAGACGTGGCCCTCGCGGCCGGCGTCTCGGTCATGACCGTGTCGAACGTGCTCAACGAGCGCCTTCCCGTGGGCGAGCCGACGCGCGCCCGCGTCATGGCGGCCGTCGAAGCCCTCGGGTACGAGGTCAACCTGACTGCACGGCACCTGCGGGCCGGACGGACCGACACCGTCGCCTTCGTCGTCCCGAGCTTCCACGACTACTTCGGCGAGCTCGCCGACCAGGTCGCCCCGCTGATCGAGGCGGAGGGGCGTCACCTCGTCCTCGAACGGACGAGCGCCAACGCGGAACAGGAGATGGAGGCGCTGAGCGTCGCGCGGCTCCAGATCTACGACGGCGTCCTGCTGTCCGTCGCCGGTCTCGACCTGGAGCAGCTGGGGCGGGTTCGCACCTCCAAGCCGATCGTGCTGCTGGGCGAGCGCGACGTTCCCGACCACCTCAACCACGTGCGCCTGGCGAACGCGGCGGGTGCTCGCCTTGCCACGGCACACATGATCGAGCGCGGGTCGCGCCGCATCCTTGCGCTCGGATGCTCGTTCGACGCCGCACACATGATGACAACGGACCGCCGCGTCGGGTGGGAGCAGGCGTGCCGCGAGGCCGGCATCGCCGTCGATCCGGCCTACGTCGTTCCCGTCGGTGACTACACGTCTCTCAGTGGTCGCGACGCGATGCTCGAGGTCATCGCCTCGGGGCTGCCATTTGACGGGGTCTTCGCCGTCACCGACATCGTCGCCCTCGGGGCGCTGTCTGCCCTGGCAGACAGTGGGCTGCGCGTCCCCGTCGACGTCCAGCTCGCCGGGTTCGACAACCTCGACATGTCACGCTTCGTCCCTCCGGGCATCACGTCGGTCGACGCCAACCACGAGGGCGTGGCCGAGGCGGCGGTCGGACTGCTGCACCGCCAGATGTCGGGCTGGACCGGTCCTGCCGAGCACGTCGTCGCACCCGTCCGCCTCGTGGTGCGCGGATCCACCCGCGGCGGCGCCTAGCCACACGCGAGCGAGCGGCTCTCCGCGTCACCCACGTCGCTACCCGGTCAAAGGAGACCAGTCCCGTGAGCACCCCTGTGATGGGAAGACAATGACGACCACCACGACAGCGATCATCGACCTCGACCTGCCCGGTGCGACGATCAGCCGGCACGTGTACGGGCACTTCGCGGAGCACCTCGGCCGGTGCATCTATGGCGGTTTCTGGGTGGGAGACGACTCGCCCGTCCCGAACGTGCGCGGCATCCGGTCCGACGTCGTGGCGGCCCTGCGGGCCCTGCAGATCCCGAACCTGCGCTGGCCGGGCGGCTGCTTCGCCGACGACTATCACTGGCGTGACGGGATCGGCCCACGGGAGCAGCGGCCCCGGATGGTCAACTCGCACTGGGGTGACGTCGTGGAGGACAACGCGTTCGGTACCCACGAGTTCATGGACCTGTGCGAGCTGCTCGGGGCGGACGCGTACGTGTCGGGGAACGTCGGGTCCGGCAGCGTGGCGGAGATGTCGGACTGGGTCGAGTACCTGACCCGGGCGGACGACTCACCGATGGCGGCGCTGCGCCGGGCGAACGGGCGCGACGCGCCGTGGCGGGTGCCCTTCTGGGGGTTGGGGAACGAGGCGTGGGGGTGCGGCGGGAACCTGCGTGCGGAGCAGTTCGCGTCGTTGGCCCGGCAGTACGCCACCTACGCGCGCAACCATGGCGGCAACGCTCTGTACCGGATCGCAGCCGGCGCGAACGAGTCGGACCTGCACTGGACCGAGACGCTGATGCGCTCGTTCGACGACCTGGCCGCCGACCCGGCCGCGCCGGCCCAGCCGTTCCAGGCCGTGTCGCTGCACTACTACACGATGTCGGGCTCGTGGGGCGACAAGGGCGATGCCACCGGCTTCAGCGCGGACGAGTGGTACACGACGATGGCCAGGGCTCGCCGCATGGAGGACCTGCTCACCCGCCACTCGACGGTGATGGACCGGTACGACCCACACCGCAAGGTGGGCCTGGTCGTCGACGAGTGGGGCACCTGGTGGAACGTGGAGAAGGGCACGAACCCGGGGTTCCTGTACCAGCAGAACACGCTGCGCGACGCGTTGGTCGCGTCCGTGCACTTCGATGCGTTCCACCGGCACGCAGAGCGGGTCGTGATGGCGAACATCGCTCAGACGGTCAACGTGCTGCAGGCGATGATCCTGACAGCCCCCGACACGGGCGCGCTGGTGCTCACCCCGACGTACCACGTGTTCGCGATGAACGCCGGGCACCACGACGCCGCCGCGCTCGCCGTACACCTGCGCGGCGTGGAGACCCGAACCGTTGACGGGACCGAGCTGCCGCTGGTCTCGGCGTCCGCGTCGGTCAAGGGCGACGCCGCGCTGGTCTCGTTGTCGAACCTCGACACCGACACCGACCGCACGGTCGTGCTCGACCTGCGCGGCCGCGACGTCGTCGGGCACGAGGCGCGGGTGCTGACCGCGCCCGCCCTGGACGCGCACAACACCCCGGAGCAGCTCGACGCCGTCGCGCCGGCCGCGCACGACGGGGTGCGGCCCCACTCGCGCGGGCTCGAGATCGACCTGCCCGCCCACTCCTACGTCACCGTCCGTCTGGCCCTGCGTTGAGGGAACGTGGCGACCGGGCGCGCACCTTCTCCAACCCGGTCATCTTCGCGGACGTCCCCGACCCGGACGTCGTCTACGACGGTCGGCACTACTACATGGTCAGCACGACCATGTACTTCGCGCCGAGCGTGCCGATCATGCGCTCGAGCGACCTGGCGCACTGGTCGATCGCCGGCTACACCGGCCCGATCCTCGACGACACGGACGCGCTCGCCCTGCGCAACGGGGAGAACGCCTACGGGCAGGGCAGCTGGGCCGCGAGCATCAGGTACCACGAGGGCACGTTCTACGTCTCGGTCGGCAGCCTGACCACGAGCACGACGTACATCTACGCGACGCCGAGCATCGAGCACGGGCCGTGGACGAGGTCGGTCCTCGACGGCTACGCCCACGACCAGTCCCTCCTGTTCGACAACGAGGACGCCTACCTCGTCTACGGCGGCGGAGTGATCGACCTGCGCCGGCTCGGCCGGGACGACGACGGGACCTTCGTCTGGGACGGCCCGGCCAACCGGCTCGTCGAGGACGCCAACGTCGACCAGACCAGCGGGCTGAACGCCGAGGGCGCGCACGCCTACAAGATCGGCGAGCACTACTACGTCTTCATGATCGAGTGGCCGACGGACGGGATCCGCCAGGAGGTCGTGTGGCGGTCGACGTCGCTGACGCCGCAGTCCCAGGGCGGAACCTGGGAGGGCAGGATCGTGCTCAGCCAGGCGGTGCTGGTCGAGGGGCGCCAGGGCGACGGCGTCGCTCAGGGAGGCGTCGTCCAGGCGGCTGACGGGCAGTGGTACGCCATGCTCTTCCAGGACGAGGGGCCGCTCGGGCGCTCACCGCAGCTGGCGCGCGTGACCTGGGACGAGGACGGGTGGCCGGTATACACGCTCGACGCCAGGATGACGGTCGCCGCAGGGGCGCCGTCGGCGGGAGCGACGGACCTCCTCGTCTCGGACGACTTCGACAACCAGCCCACGCCGGCCGGCTACTGGAACACGGCCAACGCCGGTGCCCTGACGACGTCGGACGAGAACGCCTGGAACGGGTCGAGCCTCGGGCTGCCGTGGCAGTGGAACCACAACCCGGACAACCGGTTCTGGTCGCTCACCGACCGGCCCGGCCACCTGCGGCTGACCACGGGCAGCATCGCGTCGGGCATCATCGACGCCCGCAACACGCTCACCCAGCGCACGTGCGGGCCTGCGAGCACCGCGGCGATCTCGCTGGACGTCTCCGCGATGGTGGACGGCGACGTCGCCGGCTTGTCCGCGTACCAGCAGAAGTACGGGTACGTGGGGATCGAGATGGTCGACGGCGCCCGCCGGCTCGTGATGCGCCGTGCCGACCGGCACGGGAACGCCGCCTTCACGAGCGCTCAGGTGCCGTTGACGGCCGAGACGGTCCTGCTCCGCGTGGACGTGGACTTCCGGGACGCCGCCGACCGCGCCTCGTTCGCGTACTCGCTCGACGGCGCCGCCTGGACGCCGATCGGCGACGACCTGGCGATGGAGTACAGCCTCGACCACTTCACCGGGTACCGGTTCGCGATCTTCTGTTACGCCACGGCCGAGACCGGCGGGCACGTGGATGTCGACTGGTTCCGTGTCGGCGGCGACGTCGACGGGATAAGGCCATGACGAGACGACTGGTGCCAGCCCGGCGCTATCACGGCGACCGGGCTGGTCGGCGTGCGTGCGCCAAGAGCTGCCCCCGGACAGTCGCGCCAGTGGAAGTCATGGCACGCCAGCGCGCTGGTCAGGGTTCCCGCGGAGCCTCAGAAACCAGAAACTCCCGACAGGATCTCGTCCTCCCCCCGCGCTGCCACCACTCACTGGCTGGCGGCGCGAGCGTGCTCGCTTCTGCCATGTCCGTGGTCACGATGCCCCCGTCGTAGGCGATTCGGTCCGGCCGAATCGTCGAGGCTTGCGTGCGGTTCAGAGCGACTGACGATGCCGACGGGTGGGGCGACCTCCGAACGGGCCTCAAACTCCTGACTGTCGGGCGATAGAGCCATGGCGCTGGCGGACGTGACGAGTGCGCCGTGCGTGCTGGGTCGGAGCATGATGATCGCCCCCGGCATCCTTTGCCGGGGGCGTTCATCGGTTGGTGCAGTCAGGCCTTACCGGCCGGGCCTGCGACCGCGGCAGCGCGGTCGGCTTCGCGGTGCCAGCGCACGTTCAGGAACGTGAGCACCGCGAACGGCACCCATGCGACGGTCCCCTGCCACCCCAACGGAGGGGCGTCGGCCGTGCCTGCGACCCACAGCCCCGTCCCGGCGCCGAGCCCGACCACTTGGGCGAACGCGCGGTGCCATGGAATGAACTTGGCCTTGAGCGATGCGCCAGTCACCAGGCCCACCTCCTCCACTTACTTGCAGCGGCTGTCGTTGTACGTACCGCCCAGCACCCCGGTGGGGCCAGGCGCCACAATCCTGACCCGCAGCCGCCTGACGCTCCCGGCGTCACCGAACTCCACGACACTCAGCCAGCCCGGCGCTATCACGGCGACCGGGCTGGTCGGCATGCGTGCGCCTAGAGCTGCCACCGGACAGTCGCGCACAGTGGAAGTCATGGCACGCCAGCGCGCTGGTCAGGGTTCCCGCGGAGCCTCAGAAACCAGAAACTCCCGACAGGATCTCGTCCTGCCGGGAGCTGTCCGGACTACCAGGTCTCGGTTGTCCCGAGACCCCTCTGTGGGGTCTTGGGACAACTTCTTGACCTGGGGCATTGTGAATCCGCAGGTCAGGCGAGGTACACGCTAGGGATCATCCCAGGTACACGACACGAGCCGACGCAAGCGCCGGCGTGGCCGGTGGTGCCCGGCGCCAGCGGGCACGCTGTGAGTACCCTCCCCTGCATGCGCAGTGACTCGGCGAGGTCTGGGCTTGGTGTCGGTCACCGATCGCAACCAGCAGGGACATCTCTCGGCTCGTGATCGTTCTGTAGGGGTGCGTCGTCCGCTAGATGAGTTCTGGTGGCCAATCAATGCCGTCAGTCAGGGCTGGCGCAGCGCCTCGACCGCTTCGAGGCTGCGCAAGAGCGCGTCGGCGTCCACCGCCACGACGCGCGACGAGCCAGCCAGCCCGTCGGGCAGTGGGACGTCCTCCGAGAGGAGGATGACGTCCGCGTCCCGCGAGCTTGTGTAGCCGGTGCCGGCGCACTCCAGCAGGTACGCGACGTACACGCCGAACGCCGAGCAGAGCTCCTCGACCACGTCGTCGTCCACGTCGAGAGGCGTGAGCACCTCCGCCGCGACGTCGCGGTAGACCTGCACCACTGCTGCCCCGAAGCCGTGCAGGTCCAGCGACTCCCGCGCGTGCGCCACGCGGGAGTGCGCGTGGGAGAGCAGCTCCGGTTCGGCGAGGTCCTCGAACTGGCCGAGAGCCGCCGACAGCTCGTGCTGCAGGACGCCGGCGCCCACCCGGTAGGGGTCGAGCAGCACGACCTGCGGGCGTGCGTCGCCGCCGCGCGCAAGGGCACCCGCCAGACCGCACGCCAGCGCTGCCCCCGCGCACCGTCCGACCACCAGCTCGATCGTCCAGCCGGCGACGCGCGCGGACGCCGCCCACCCGTCGACCAACCGCACCCCTTCGCCGACCCCGAAGGCCGTCACTCGTGGCTGGACGACCGCCGGCTCGGGTCGGGCGCGGCCCACCAGCTCGGCCAGCCGCCCGTCGGGTCGCCCCCCGTCGAAGTCGACGACGACCACGACCCCCGCCGCGGCGTCGCCGCGCACGACCTGCCAGCGCTCCTCGCTCACGGGCCAACCTCCAGGCTGGACGCCGTGCACGTCTCGGCGACCTCGCTCAGGGTCATACCGGTCAGCAGCGCGCGCAGTCCGACCTCGAGTCCTTCCTCCTCGGCGAGCGTCACCACGCGCATGGCGGCCAGCGAGTGCCCTCCGAGGTCGAAGAAGTCGTCCTCCGGTCGGACCGGCACGCCGAGGACCTGTTCCCAGATGCGCGCGAGTCGCCCCTCGACGCCGACGAGCTGGTCGGTGCGCTCGTCGACCGTGGCCGTCCCGGCGGCGCGACGTGCCAGCTCCGCGCGGTCGACCTTGTCGTTGCCTGTCATCGGCAGCCGAGGCAGGATGCTGACCACCGCGGGCACCATGTACTCCGGGAGCACGCCCGCGAGGTGCTCGCGTACCTCTCGCGGCTCGACGTCGCCCACGACGAAGCCGACCAGCCGGACCTCACCGCTGGACGCGTCCGGCACGACCGCGGCCTCGAACACCCCGGGATACCGGCGCGCCGCGGCCTCGACCTCGCCGGGCTCCACGCGGTTCCCGCGGACCTTCACCTGGTTGTCGACGCGTCCGATGAAGTGCAGGAGACCGTCCGGCTCGGCCCACACGACGTCGCCGGTCCGGTAGTGCCGGACGCCGTCGACGGTGAGGAAGCGCTCGGCGGTCAGGTCCGGGCGCCATGCATAGCCCTCGGCGACGCCAGCGCCGCCGATCCACAGCTCCCCCGGGACGCCGGGGTCCACCGGCTGCCCCGCCTCGTCGACGACGACACACGTGGCGCCCGGCACCGGGTACCCGATCGGAGGCGGTCCCTCGTGCGGACTGCGCACGGTCGCGACGTCCACGGCCGTGCTCACGACGGCGCACTCCGCGGGTCCGTACTGGTTGTGCACGGCCACCCCGGGGACCGACGGCCAGAAGTCGAGGCGGTCGCCGCCGACGTGCAGGTGCCGCAGGGCGTGCGGCACCGGAGAGTCCAGCAGCGCGTCGCAGAGCCCGCGGGCCAGCGGGGTCGGCACGAAGACGACCTCCACGGCGTGCGCACGCAGGGCGGACGTGAGCGCCAGCGGATCCACGCGCACGTCCGCGCGGTCGACGACGAGGGCGGTCGCACCCGCAGTCAGCGCCGCCCAGGTCTCCATGACGTGCACGTCAAAGGCCGGTCGGACCATGAGCGCGGTCACGGTGCCGCGGCGCAGCGCGTACTCGCCGGTATACCAGTCCAGCAAGTTCATGAGGGCGCGCTCACCGACCAGCACCAGCTTCGGCGTCCCGGTCGAACCCGACGTGAACACCCCGTAGCAGGTCTCGGGACCCGGTCCGCCGGTGCCCGGCTCCACACCGCCGCCGGGGGTGTCCAGCGGGAAGGACTCCGACCAGTCGCTCAGCCGGGCGGGGACGACGACCCGGCCGACGTCCTGCGGCAGACCGTCGGCCGACGCCGTGACCACGGCCGCGCACCCCGACGCCTGTACCAGGTCGGCCACGCGAGCCGGCGTGAGGTCCCCCCCGATGACCACCGGGACCGCACCGGCCGCGCGAACGGCGACCTCGGCGGCGACGAGTGCGGACGACGCGCCGAGGGCGACCAGGACGGTCCGGCCCGCCCAGCCGGCTCCCTCGATCGCGGACGCGAGCCGGTGGACGTGTCGGGCGAGCCCGCCGTACGTGGTGCGGTGTCCGGACGACAGCTCGACGAGCGCCGTGTCGTCGGGATGGCTCCGAGCGTGCTCGAGCACACGCGCGATGATCATGAGTTCTCCTCCACAGCTGGGTGTCCTGCTGGTCCGCCCGCGACACGCACGGCCTCCCCTCGCCTGAGGGCCGCACGGACGCCCCGCCGGGCCTGACGGCGTTGGGCGTCGGCCGTGTCACCGGCGGGTCGACCGTCCCCGGTTCTGCCGATCTGGTCGACGACCCCGCGCCCGAGGCGGTCCGCGAGCGCGCGTGGCGTCGGGTGCTCGAACGGCAGGACGACAGACACGGGCTGCCGGAGCTCCTGCTCGAGCTCGGCGATGAGCTGCAGGAGCATGACGGACGTGAGACCGGCCGCGAAGAACGTGACGTCGGGATCGAGCCTGCGGCCGCCCACCCGCTCCGCCACCCGCAGCACGAGCTCGATGGCCTGGGAGGCGGGGACTGGGACCGCAGCGGGTCGCGCCGCGGGTGGGAGCACCTTGTGGTTGCTGCTGGTCGGGAGGCTCTCCACGAGGTGGACCCTGGGGCGCGCGGGCGGGGCGAGCCACTCGCCCATCGCGGCCCGGACGTCGTGCTCGGTCAGGTGCGCGCCAGGGGCTGGCTGCACCCAGAGCTCGAGGGCCTGCCCCGCGTCGGCGTCGGAGCCTGCGGACACCAGCGCCGCGGTGGCCTCTGCCACGCCGGGCAGTGCGCGTGCCGCCGCCTCGACCTCGTCGAGCAGGACCCGGAAGCCGTTGACCAGCACCTGCCGGTCGGTGCGGCCCGCCAGGTGCAACCGGCCGGACCCGTCCCAGCGGGCCACGTCACCCGTCCGGAACCACCGGACGCCGTCGGGGTCCGTGCGGAACCGGTCCGGTCGCGTTGCTCCGAGGTACCGCCGCGCGATGCCGGGTCCCGCGACGTGGAGCTCCCCGGGCACCCCCACGCCGACCGGACCGTCGACGTCGAGCACCTGGACGCGGCGGCCGGGCAGTGGCGAGCCGATGGCCACACGGCCGTCCGGCAGGTCGGCACCGGCCGGGACCAGCTCGGCGGTGACCAGCTGGGGCGTCTCCGTGCAGCCGTACCCGTTGAGCACGGTGGCGAACGGCGCCCGCGTCCGTATGAGGCCGAGCGTGCGGACCGACAGCGGAGCACCGGCGCTGATCGCGAGCCGCAGCGCGGGCAGCTCCTGGGAGGCGAGCCTCAGGGCCAACCCCAGCAGCACGGGCGTCGTGTTGACCACGGTCACCCGGTCCTTGCGGAGCCACCCGGCCACCTGCGCGGGGTCCCGGGCCGCGACCGGCGGAGGCACGCACAGCACGCCACCGACCGCGAAGGCGAGCAGCACGTCACGGAGCCCGACGTCGTGGGCGGCACCGCCGAGGAAGCCGAACCGGTCGAGCCGCCCGAGGCCGATGACGCCGCGCAAGGAGTCCAGCTCGCGGTCGACGACTGTAGCCTCGACCTCGACGGGCAGGGGTTCGCGCGTGGTGCCGGACGTGAAGAGCACGTGGCACGCACGGTCGGACGGCGGCTCCTGCTCGGTCCTCTCCCGCCCGAGAACCGGCACGGCGACGGGCCCGCCGTCGCCGTCGTCCGGGAACGACGCCGTCGCGCCGGCCGCGCGCGCAGCCGCTCGACGACGCTCCGCTGGCCAGTCGGCGTCGACGAGCACGGGGTGGACGCCGGCACGCCGGCAGGCCAGCAGCCGCACGACGAACGTGCGGTCGCGGCGGGCCGGCAGCACCACCCGTCGCCCGGCGACCCCGCCGAGCGTCGAGGCCAGCTCGTCGATCGCGTCGTCGAGCCGGCCGTAGTCGAGGGAGCCGTGCTGGTCTACCAGGGCGGGCGCGCCGGGGTCCTCGTCGCGCCAACGCCGGACCGCGTCTTCGGGCGCGGCCCTCCTCGGACCGTCGAGCACCGCCGGCGCGCCGGGCCCCGGGGGAAGTCGGACCGGTGACGCCGGCCGGGCGCAGCCGCTGGTCAGCACGGTCCGCAGCTGCTCGAGGAGGGCGTCGGCGTCGGCTGCCGCCATCCCGGGCGGTGGCGTCACGAGGTGCAGGCGGAGGCGTCCGTCCTCGAGCCGCCCGAGGGAGAGGTTGACGTCGAACAGCGCCCCGAACGGGGGCAGGTCCCACTCCCGCGCCTGCCCGGGGCCGAACCGTGCGGGGCACGCGGCGGTGCTCAGGTCGGTGAACCAGAGCCGGATCAACCGCGCCGGAGCGCCGCCCGCCGCGGCGTCGAGGCGCCGCAGTACGTCGTCGTAGGGCGGGCGCGCGTGCTCCGCGGCGTCGAGGAAGGCGTCGCGCACCGCGAGGCACAGGTCGGCGAACGACGCACCCCGCGGCATCGGGACCCGCAGCGCGAACGTGTCGAGCAGGAAGGCGACCAGCGCGGCGTCCGACGACCGCCCGTGGCGCACGCTCGGGATGCCGACCACCTGCTCGCCCGGGGATCCCGCCCACGCGTGCAGGACGGCAGCCGCCGCGGTGAGCACGAGCGTCGCGGGGGTGGTGCGGCTGGTCCGGGCGGCGACGTCGAGCGCCATGGACTCCTCCCGCGTGAGCGCGAGCGTGCGCACGACGCCCTCGTGCGCGCGTGCCGGCACCGCGTCGGGCACGAACGCGACGGGGGGGCTCGCACCCACGTCGCGCAGGTGCGCGGCCCACCAGTCCAGGTCACGGGCGGCGCGCCCAGTGGCCACGACAGCACGGTCGTGCGCCAGGTGGTCGAGGAACGACGGCGCAGCACCGACGGGCCGCCACGGCTCTCCGGCAGCGGACGCGGAGTACGCGTCGGCGAGCTCGCGCAGCACGACGTCGGTGCTGCGCAGGTCGGAGATCACGTGGTGCAGCGCGAGGACCAGCCACGTGCGCGCACCGTCGGCGTCCCGGACGATCCCCACCCTCCAGAGCGGGCCACGTTCGAGGTCGAACGGCCGCCGAGCCACCGCACGGAGCGCCGCGTCCACGGCGTCACGCCCCGCACCGGGGGACCCGAGCGTGTCGACGGTGAGCTCGACCGCCACGTCACCGACGACCACGACCGGCTCGCCGGGCCGCGGCTCGGTGACGTGGCTGCGCAGCGCCTCGTGCCGGGCACCCAGCTCGCCCATCGCCCGCCGCAGGGCGGCCGCGTCCAGGTCGCCGTCGACCTGCACGGCACGCACCACGTTGTACGCCGACGAGCCGGGGGTGAGGCGGTGCCACATCCAGACCCGGCGTGCCGTGGGACCGAGCGGTGCCGACCGCGCGGTCAGCTCCGGTCCCCTGTCCTCGGCGTCACCGCCCACGGAGGGCCGCTCCGGACGCCACGACCCCGGCCAGCGCGACCAGGAGCTCCGCCGCGGGACGCCCGTTGACGCGCCGGTGGTCATGGGCCAGGGCGAGCTCGACCACCGAGGCGGCCCGCACCCCGTCCCCGGCGTCCGGCACGACCACCTGCCGGACCCCGCCGACGGAGACCATGCACGACAGGCCCGGCATGATGATCGGCCGCACGCCGGTCACGCCGGCCACCAGGTTCAGGGACAGGCCCATCCCGACGCCGGTCAGGTCCAGGTCGGACTCGCCGAGCTCGCCCGTCAGGCTCGCCATCTGCAGCTCCACCAGACGGTCCGCCAGGTCCGCCACCGAGAGCCGCGCCACGCCCCGCACCACCGGCAGGTACAGACCGCTCCCGGTGTCGACGGTGACGGCGACGTCGGCCCGGGGCGGGCCGCTCGCCAGCCCGTCGGGACCGACGGGCGCGAAGAGCTCGCCGTGCTCGGCGAACACCGCGCCGAGCGACGCGAGCAACAGGGGGGCGAGCCCGATCGCGGCACCTTCGTCCTGCGTGGCCTCGTCGAGGAGCATGAGCGCCCGTCCGACCTCCGCGTCGGCGGTCACGAAGGCTGCCGGGATGTCACGGTGCCCGGCAGTCACCGCCGCCGCGACCCCCTCCTGGACCCGGGCGGCCCTGTCGGTCGGCGCGGCGGCGACCGCCGGTGCGGCGCGGGACACAGCCGGTCGAGCCACGCCGCCCTCCGGTACGACCGTCGCCAGGATCGACCCCACCGGGCACTCCGCGAGCACGTCGACGTGCAACCGGACCACACCGGTCGCGGGAGCCTCGACGTCGGCGGCGGCCTTGGACGTCTCCACGGCTGCCACGGGCTGACCGGTCACCACGTGATCGCCGTCGGCGACGTACCACTGCACGAGCGTGACGTGGTCGTCGTTGCTCCCGAGGTGCGGCGCCAGCACGGTGGGCGGCGCCTCCGTGGGATCACCGGCCACCGCGGCTGGGGGCGTCGTCGGCGGGGCGGCCGGCGCGCGTGGCCGCCCGGGCCGGTCACGCACGAGCGTCAGGACCCGTCGCACCACGTCGTCCACCCCTACCAGCACAGTGCGCTCGAGGTGCGGGGCGGCCGGGATGACGCTGTCGGCGGACGTGATCAGCTCCACCGGGCCGAGCAGGTCGTCCCACAGGTCGCGGTGCAGCTGGTGTGCCACCTCGCCACCCCAGCTGCCGGCAGGCGTCGACTCCTCGACCACGGCCGCGCGTCCGGCCACGCGGACGACGTCCAGCACCGGTCCCGGGTCGCACGGGTAGAGCCGGGCAGGCACAACGATCTCGACCAGGAGGGACTCCTCGACACGCAGGCGCTCCGCGGCCTCCAGGCACCGGTGCACGGTGGAGCTCCCCGTCACCAGGACCACGTCGGACCGGTCGCCGGACTCGTGCCGGACCCGGGTCCACACCGCACCGGTGGGATCCGTCGAGAAGGACCATCCGGGCGCCGCGTGCCCCTCGGAGAACATCCGACGGGTGTAGAGGACCTTGTCCTCGATCAGCACGGCCGGGCGGCCGGCACCGAGCGCTCGGTCGAGGATGTGCGACGCGCCGACGAACGGCGACACCTCCCACATCTCGAGGTCGGGCACCCCGACGAAGAACTTCTGCACGCTCTGGCTGTGCGTCGCGCCGTACCCGCGGTTGCCTCCGACCGGGCACCGCACGACCAGCCGCATGGGGACCTGGGTGCCGAACATGGAGACGGACTTGGCCGCGAAGTTGACAATCTGGTCCATCGCCAGGAGAACGAAGTCGGCGAACATCATCTCGACGACGACCGCGTTGCCGGCCAGGGCCAGGCCATTGGCGACGCCGACGATGCCGTTCTCCGAGATGGGGGTGGCCAGCACTCGGTCGGGGTGTGCGGTGGACAGGCCTCTCGTGATCTTGAACGCGCCCCCGTAGGGATCGAGCACGTCCTCACCCAGCACGTAGGCGGGCCGGTCCCCGGCGAGCAGCTCCCCCAGGGCGCGGTTGAGGTCCTCCGCGACCCGCTCAGCCACCACTGCCCCGCTGCCACGACGAGACGGGACGGGCTCGGACGTCCTCCACCACCTGCGCCACCCGCGCGCGGGTCACGGAGTCCACCCGGTCGAACTGTGCCCGGTGGAGCTCGGCGTAGCGCGCTGCCCAGTCGTCGGCCCGCAGGCCGGCGAGCTCGTCCGCCTGGCGGCTGTCGTCGCCCTTGCTGTGCGGGCCCAGCCGACGCGTGACGAACTCCAGGACAAGGGGCGCGGGGGTGTGGCGCGCTCGGTCGAGGGGCTCCTGGACCTGCTCGCGAACACGCAGCACATCGTCGGTATCCACCAGCAGGTGCTCGATGCCGAACGCCGCGGCCCGGCCGGCGATCGTCCCCGCCAGGTGCGCGGAGGTCGGCGTCGACTGGGCGATCCCGTTGTTCTCGACCACCAGCACGAGGGGAACGCTCCAGAGCGCCGCCATGTTGAGCGCCTCGTACACGACCCCCTGGCCCCAGGTGCCGTCCCCGACGAACGCCACCGCCAGCCGGCCCGACCGGGTGTTCCGCTCGTGCAGCGCGACGCCGACCGCGACCGGCACGCTCTCGCCCTGTACGCCGGTCGACATGTACCGGCCGGGACGCAGGATGTGCTGGCTCCCGCCCACCCCGCTGCACACGGCCCCGGCCCGCCCGAAAATCTCGGCGAGCAGCCCGTCGACGTCGCGGTGCATCGCGAGGTAATGGCCGTGCCCGCGGTGGTTACTGAAGACGGTGTCACCGTCGAGATACGGGGCCAGCGCCACGGGGACGTGCTCCTGCCCCAGACAGGTGTGCGCGGTGCCGCCGACGAGCCCGTCCGCGAAAGCGTCGAGGATGGCGAGCTCGACGTGACGGATCTCCAGCAGACGGGCCAGCAGCTCGTCGTCGTACCCCGCGGCGAACTCGGCCCCGACCGGCATGGGCCCTCGCGCAGTGTCGCTCAGCATCAGTGCGCCTCGACCACGAGCCGGAGGTCGTCCACGCTCCGCACCGCGCGGACCTGGCGGGGGGAGAGCTGGACGCCGAACGCCCGATTCACCGCGGCCACCACCTGCAGGTGCTTCAGGCTGGTCCACCGGGCGTCGGTCGAGGGTCCGGTGCTGCCACGGACTTCGGCGCCGTCGGCTCCGAGCACCTGGGCGACGACCTGCTCCAGCGTCGCCGCCGGTTGGCCACCACCCCGATTCTTCCCAACCGGGACCGGCGTGTCTGGCGACATGCAGCACTCCTCGCGCATCGGGTCGTTTCGGCTCGGCTCTGCTCGGCTGCATGATTGCACACCACCGCCGAGCCGACGAGGAATCACCCTCCGGCCCGACGACAGTGCTCTCGACGGTCAGTGCCGGATCACCTGCGCCGGCCGGGGTGACCAGGATCGCCGGCGAGTCGCCGGCGGCAGATGGCTCCCCGGAGGAGACGATCGAGCTGTCACAACGGCTGCTGCGCCGCCCGACCTGCCCGCGGGTGAGAGGTCCGTGTCCGCTGCACGCGTCGTCAGGCACCTCGGGCCGACCTCGGGCAGATGGACTCCCTGCGGACCCTGTTCGCGCACCGGACGGCTGCGGCCTTCCCAGCCCGACCCGCGCGTCGTGGTCGGCCACGGGACGTCCCCGTATGCGGCCTCCCACTTCGCTGGGTGGATGACTCGACGCTCACGTCTTACGGGCACACGCATCGGCGACACCTCCGCCGGAGCACATGCACGTCTCGCGCCCTACTGATGTCGAGCTCTGGTCACCGGCTCGTCGCTGCGGCCAGAACCGCTTGCCCGAGGCTGAGACCGCCATCGTTGCAGGGAACGAAATGGTTCTTCACCACCGTGAATCCCGCATCCCGCAGCAGTGCGCTCGCACAGCGCAGCAGCAGGACGTTGGCAAACACACCGCCGGTGAGCCCGACGTGCTCGATACCGGTCTGCGCACGCTCGTAGCGCGCCGCATCGACGATCGCACGGGCCAGCCAGACGTGGAACCCAAGGGCGAGCTGCGCCGGGTCGCGATGGTCGTGGATCCCGTCGACAAGAGCAGCGAACATCTGTGCTGGGTCGAGCACGCGTTGTCTGGTGTCAGTGCCGGTTGCGTCGGTCCACCCCTCCGCTCCGGCAACGGCGGGGTCCCCGGTCCATCGTGAGGGTGCCTGCTCCGCGGCGAGAGCCGCCAGGATCTCCAGCTCGATCGCTGCATGGCCCTCGTAGCTGATGCGGTGGCGCAGCCCGAGCAGAGAGGACACAGCGTCGAACAGCCTCCCGACCGACGTCGTCGGCTCCCCGGCGCCAGGTCGGTTGAGCTCGTCAAGGAGGCTCGACCTCGATGCGGGAGCTGTGTCGGCGACCGAAGCCAACCCTTCGTCCCAGGGCAGTCCTGCACGGTGGAGCTGGGCCAATGCCATACGCCAGGGCTCCCCGACCGCCGCATCGCCACCGATCATGGTGGCCTCGACGAGGCTTGCTACTCGGACCATGGCGGCCTGGCCGCGCGCCGCCACGTCTGCGTCCGTCCGGAACCACTCGCCGCCCCAGATGGCTCCGTCGTCGCCGTAGCCGGTGCCGTCGAAGCAGACAATCAAGCAGGGAGTTCCGAGCAGTCGTTGCTCGGCAAGCAATGCAGCGGCATGCGCCCGATGGTGCTGCACCTCGACGAGAGGCACGGTGGCGAATCGGCGGGCCCAGGCGCGCGTCTGGTACTCCGGGTGGGCGTCAGCTGCCCACTGAACGGGGTTGACCTGGTAGAGGTCCATCACGTGGGCGGCGGTGGCGGCCAATGTCTGCTGGGACTCCCAGCCGGTCATATCGCCGAGGTGTTGAGAACACACCGCCTCCCGACCGTCGAGCACGCACACCGTGTTCTTGTGCTCCGCGCCCACGGCGAACGTCGCAGGAAAGTCGTGATCGAGGTGCAGCGGCAGCGGCGCGTAGCCGCGTGATCGTCGAATCGGGAAGATCTCGCCATCGACGATCCGGATCACTGAGTCGTCGCACGGAGCTGCGATCTGTCGGTCGTGCCCCAGGATCAGGTCGGCAAGGCCAAGAAGCAGATCAGTGTCGTCATCGCGGTAGCACAGTGGCTCGTCCGAGAAGTTGGCGCTCGTCATCACGAGTACCTCGGTCGGACCCTCGTGCGCTGGGCCAGGGTTCAGCAGAAGGTGGTGCAGGGGGGTGTACGCGATCATCACCCCGAGCTCCGGCATCCCCGGCGCCACCCCCAGGGCGACCGGGGCGTCGGGACGGCGAGCGGCCAGCAGGATCGGGCGCGCCGTGTCCGTGAGCGCCCTGATCGCCACGGGGTCGAGCTCGACGAGTCGCTCTGCAGCCGCCACGCTGCGTGCCATGAGCGCAAAAGGCTTGTCGGGGCGGAACTTCCGCTCCCGCAGCAGGGCGACAGCATCCTCGTCGTCCGCACGGCACGCCAGGTGATAGCCGCCGAGGCCCTTGACGGCCACGATGCCACCGTCCGCGAGGACAGCCCGCGCTCGAGTCAGCGCAGCCTCGTCACCGGAGATTCGACGAGCGCCGTCGTCGGCCCACAACCGTGGCCCACACGCTGGGCACGCCACCGGCTGGGCGTGGAAGCGTCGATCGGCCGGATCGCGGTACTCCCGATCGCAGGCGGGGCACATCTGGAACTCCGCCATCGTCGTACGCGGCCTGTCGTAAGGCAGTCCCGTGACGATGGTGAAGCGTGGCCCGCAGTTGGTGCAGGTGATGAAGGGATGTCGGTAACGCCGGTCAGCGGGGTCGAGCAGCTCCCTCAGGCAGTCGTCACATATTGCACAGTCGGGCGGAACCGTGGCTCGCGGACCGTCGGCCGAGGTGCTGGCGATGATGCGAAAGCCGACACGACCAGGCTCCTCCTGCACGGTCACGACCTGGACATCTCGAATGTCCGCCAGCGCTGGGGCCTCGAGTCGCAGCCGCAGGAGAAGCTCGTCGAGCTGACCGGCCAAGCCCTGGGCGTCGATGACGACACCCACCTCGGTATTGCATACCGAACCGGAAAGGCCGAGCTCGCCAGCGAGCCGATAGACATGGGGCCGGAATCCGACGCCCTGGACGACGCCGGTCACCAAGACATGTCGACGGGTCACGCCACCGGAGCCGAGCACGTCCGCGACAACTTCCCCGGGGGTCGTCGCTGAACCTCCGCCCTGATTCTCCCGTGCGGCTCCCCGCGCGTCAGGCGGCATGCGAGACTCCTCTCGAATCGGGTCGTTCGGCTCGGCTCGGCTCGGCTCGGCTGCATGATGGCACACCACCGCTGAGCCGACGAGGAGTCGAGATGTTCGGGATCGTGGCCCTGGGGACCACGCTCGGGGCCCCATACCTGGTCGCTGATGTCGTCGGTGAGTACAGCGCCGACACGGAGCGGATCCTCGGCTACGGCTACACGACCGTGCACCGCGCCCCCGCCGACGTCGGCGTGTCTGACCTCGCCCTGGCCGCCGCGCAGAACGCGCTCGACGCCGCCGGGGTCAGCGCGTCGGAACTCGACCTGCTCGTGCTGGGGCTCACCGACGTCTCGGAGTACCTGTACTGGGACGCGGCCGCCGCGCTGCAGTCGCGGTTGGGCGCCCGCCGGGCCGAAGCGGTCGTCATCACGCAGGCGTGCACCGCGTCGCTGAGCGCGATCGATCTGGTCGCCGGCAGGCTTGCGACGCGCCCCGACTACACGACAGCGCTCGTCATCGGGGCGAACCGGTGCTGCGAGCCCTACTGGAACCGGATGCAGACCCAGTCGATGGTCTTCTCGGACGGCGCAGCGGCGGCGGTGCTGCGGCGCGGCCACGACCGCAACCGGTGGCTGGCCAGCGAGTTGCTCACGGACGGCCGGTTCGCGGACTTCTACCGCATGGACGTCGGTGGGGCGGCGCGGCCGTTCACGACCCCAGCCGCGCCGGACGGCCCGGTTGCCGCCAGGGACGCGTGGGACATCATGGAGTTCTTCGACTACGACGACGGCGCGCTCACGGACTTCGCGCGCCTCATCGACGAGAATGCCCGCGAGGTGGTCGACCGCGCATGCGGTCGCGCGGGGCTGCGCCGCGAGGACCTCGACCACGTGATCCTCCTGCACGACAACCGCCGCGCGATGTCGTCGCTCGCTGCGGTCCTGGGTGTGGACCCCGAGCGGACCAACCTCGCGACCTCGCTCGCCACCGGGCACGTCGGCGCCGCCGACCAGCTCCTCTCACTCGCCGACGCCCTCAATCGCGGGCGGGTAAGCCCGGGCGACCGCGTCGCGCTCGTTGGAGTGGGGCGGGGCATGCACTGGGCGTGCACGCTCCTTGAAGCGTAGCGATGGCCGAGCCGGTGGACGCGTCTGAGGCGGGGAGTGCGCGGGCGCTCGGCTATGCCTTGCGGCTGGTGGTTCCCGCCGCCACGTTGTTGCTCCGGGCGGGCGCATCGTGACCTCGATGCCCGATTTCCGATTCGCCAGCGTCCGCGGCGGCGGCACGGTACGTTCTGTCCCACGGCGTCCGAGCACATGTCGCCGCGATTCACGCCAAGTAGCTGACAGGGGGTCGTCGCTCAGTGCTCGCGGTCGATGTGCAGGCAGTCTCTCGGACGTATGCCGGTCGGGGTGGCCGCGACCCGGTTGTCGCGCTAGACGGCCTTGACCTCTCAGTCGCCGAAGGTGAGGTGCACGGGTTGCTGGGCCCCAATGGCGCCGGGAAGACGACATTGGTGAAGATCCTCTCCACTGTGCTCCTGCCCACCACCGGCACCGCACGCATCCTGGGCCACGACGTCGTCGAGGATGTCGACGTCGTCCGCCGCACCCTCGGCGTCGTGCTTGGTGGGGAGCGAGGGCTGTACACGCGGGTCTCGGCCAAGCGGAACATGTACTTCTGGGGCGCTCTGTACGGGCTCGGTCGCAGCGCTACGCGGGAACGCACCGAGATGCTTCTGGAACGCGTGGGCCTCGCCGACCACGCCGACCACCCAGTCGAGTCCTTCTCCCGTGGGATGAAGCAGCGCCTGCACCTTGCCCGCGGGCTGATCCACGACCCGAGGGTGTTGTTCCTTGACGAGCCGAGCAGCGGCATGGACCCGGTCGCCGCGCGCGAGTTCCGCGACCTGGTGCGCGAGCTGCAGTCCGAGGGCCGCTCGATCCTGCTGACCACGCACAACATGGCGGAGGCCGAGGATCTCTGCGATCACGTGACCTTGATCGACAAGGGGCGCGTGCTCCTGACTGCTCGAACCGTCGAGGCTGCCCGTGCGCTCGGCACCCGGGAGTGCGTCGACTTCGAGACCGCGGATCCCGACCTCGTCGTGGCGCTGGGCGACCAGGTGTTCGTCGACACGGTCGACCCGCTCCCCGGCGTCGCTCAGGGGTGGAGGGCGTTCCCGACGGATACCGACGGCATCGGGCCAGTGCTCCGCTGGCTCGTCGACCGGGGAGTGCTCTCGGCCCGACGCGCCGAACCGTCGCTCGAGGACGTGTACGTGCGGCTCGTGGGCGCCCGCGGCCTGGCCCTGTGATCGCGCTGCAGCTGGTAGGCGCGGGCTTCCGCCTGCAACTCGCCATCACTCGACGGACCCCCGCACAGTTCCTCGTGCTGGTGGCGGCACCGCTGTTCAGCGCGATCTTCCTCTCGCTCGCGATCCAAGGCGGAGACCCGGCCATGGTGGTGAACGCCGTAGTGGGTCCGGGGCTCATCGGACTCTGGTCGATCTCGCTCGACGTCGCCGGATCCATGCTCAGCGAAGACCGCTACACGGGCCGGCTCGAGCTGATCATCGGGTCGCCCGGCTCGCTGAACCTTTCGGTGCTGGGCCGGATCATGGCCGTGACCGTCGTCGGGGGGCTCGCGTTCCTTGAGTCGTGGCTCGTGGCCCGGGTCGGGTTCGGGGTCGAGGTCCCCGTGCTCAACCCAGGGATCGTGGGCCTGGCCCTTGTCGCCACGATTCTCGCGACCGCCGGGACGGCGACGATGCTCGCCGCGCTGTTCATGCTCTCCCGGACCGTCGACGTCTACAAGAACGCGATGAGCTACCCCATTTACATACTCGGCGGAGTCGTGGTCCCGGCGGCGCTCCTTCCCGGCTTCCTCGGCCCGCTGAGCAAGGTCGTGTATCTCTCATGGAGTGCAGACCTGCTCCGGGAGTCGATGTCGGATGCGCAGGTCACGGAGGTCGCGGCACGCCTGGGGGCGATCGTCGGGCTCGGCGCAGTCGCGCTGGTGATCTCGACCATCCTGACGCGGACGGTCCGGGAACGGCTGCGGCGCTCCGCGACGGCGGCGTTCGCATGACGGTCGGCACCGGCACCCACACACCGGTCGTGCCGGTCGAAGGCTTCCGGCGAGCCCTGGACCTCGGTCGTGAGTCTGTCAGTTTCGCTTGGGCGGACATGCGCGCCACCTACACCTGGCGCACCTACTTCTTCGCGTGGATGGCCCGGCTGCTCCTGCAGGTCGTGTTCTTCGCCATGGTCGCGGGTTACACGGGCGACGAGGCGAGCATGCGGTACGCCCTCGTCGGGAATGCGATCGCCCTCGGCGCGCTCGAGGCGATGGTGGTCGTCGCCCTGATGGTGCAGGAGCGGTGGACCGGGACGCTTCCGTTGCTCGCGATCGCCCCGACGAGCCACGTGCCCGTCTACCTGGGCCGCGGCCTGCACTTCCTGGTGAGCGGCATGATCTCCTCGACGATCGCCTTCGTCGTCCTCCCGGCCGCCACCGGCGTACCGCTGCCATGGCCTCGTGCCGCTCTCGCGCTGCCGCTGATCGTCGTCGTCTGCCTGTCCAGCTACTGCTACGGCTGCTTCCTCGCCAGCGTCGCCCTGCGGCACTTCTCCGTCACGTGGTTGATTCTCAACCTCGGCTATCTGCCGATCATGGCGTTCTGCGGGGTCAACGTGCCGACCTCCTTCTGGCCCGCGCCTCTCGAGGCCGTCGCGCTCCTGCTCCCGCTGACCCACGGCCTCGCCGCCATCCGAGGCGTGCTCGACGGCAGCCCCACAGCGTGGATTCTCGGGGAGGCAGGGCTCGAAGTCCTGGTCGGGCTCGCCTGGCTCACCGTCGCGATCTTCTCCATCCGGCTCGTGGTCCGGCGGGGTGTCGCCGACGGGACGCTGGAGTTCAGCAGCTGAACCGCGCACGTGCCCGTAAAGGCAGGATCTGAGGAGAGCATGGACACATCTGTCGCGGTCGTGGGTCTGGCTGCGCGACTTCCCGGGTCGCGCGACGCGGGCGAGCTGTGGGAGCACCTCGTGGCCGGCGTGGACGGCATCACGCACTTCACGCAGGCGGAGCTCGATGCCGCGGGCGTGCCGTCCGAGGTCTCCACCCACCCGGACTTCATCGCCGCTGAGCCGCGGGTCGCGGACGTGGACCAGTTCGACGCCGGGCTGTTCGGCATGACGCCGCGGGAGGCGCACCAGGCGGACCCCCAGATGCGGCTGTTCGTCGAGAGCTGCCACGCGGCGCTCGAGGACGCAGGCGTCGACCCGTTCCGCGTGCCCGGAAAGGTCGCTGTGTTCGGGGCCGCGGGGATGCCGATCTACCTGTTCGAGCACCTGATGCCCCAGGTCGATCCGAGCAACCAGGGCCAGCTATCGATGCTGAACAACGGCGACTACTTCGCCACCCAGGTCGCGTTCCGGCTCAACCTCACCGGGCCCGCGCTGACGGTGCTGACAGCCTGCTCGAGCTCGCTCACCGCGGTGCAGCTCGCCGTGCAGTCCCTGAGCACGGGCCAGTGCGACGTGGCGCTCGCCGGCGGCGCGAACGTCGAGCTCGACGCCCGGTTCGGGTACTTCTACGCGCCCGGGAGCGTCCGCAGCAGCGACGGCCGGTGCCGTCCGTTCGACGCGTCGGGCGGCGGCACGGTGTTCGGCAGCGGGGCCGGTGCGGTCGTGCTCAGACGCCTCGAGGACGCGGTCGCGGACGGCGACCACGTGTACTGCGTCATCCGCGGCGCGGCGATCAACAACGACGGCAAGGTCAAGGAGGGTGGGTTCGGGGCGCCGAGCGTCGATGGGCAGGCCGACTGCATCCGCTCGGCCATGCGCGACGCCGGCGTCCTGCCCTCGCAGATCGCTTACGTCGAGGCGCACGCCACAGGGACCCGTGTCGGCGACCCGATCGAGCTCGCGGCGCTCGCGGCGGCCTGGGACTCGCTCGAGCCCGGGCCCCGCACCGCGCCGCCGTCCGCGATCGGCTCCATCAAGTCGAACATCGGTCACGTCGTGCAGGCCGCCGGTGTTGCCGGGCTGATCAAGATCGCCCTCGCCCTGGACCGCGAGGTGATCCCCCCGTCGATCAACGTCGACACCGTGATGCCGGAGCTCACCACCGTCGACTCCCCGTTCCGCCTCGCGACCGCGGCCGAGCCTTGGCCGCGCACCCCCGACGCCCCGCGCCGTGGGGCGATCAGCTCCTTCGGGGCGGGCGGCACCAACGTCCACCTGGTCGTCGAGGAGGGTCCCGTCGCCGCCGCCACCCCGTTGTCCGGCCGCGAGCGCCTGGTGCTGTGGTCGGCCCGGTCGGCGGCCGCCGCCGACGAGCTGGCGGGTCCGCTGGCGGACCACCTGGCGACGACCGCAAGGTACGAGGACAGCGTGACCACGCTGCAGCGTGGCCGGTCGGTGTTCCGACACCGGCGCGCGGTCGTGCTGCAGGGTCCCGAGCACGCGGCCACGGCTCTCGCCGGGGAGCTCCCCGCCCGGCCGGTAGCCGCGGGTCGCGCGGGTGCGGTCCCGCCCGCGGTGGTCCTCGCCTTCTCCGGGCAGGGCGCCCTCAGTCCCGGTGCCGGGCTGGACTTGTACGCGACTGACACCCGGTTCGCCGCGCACGTGGACTGCGCTTTCGCGTTGTGCGGTCCCGCCGGCGATCGGGCGCGCAGCGTGTGGCAGGACGCGACGGCCGGGGCGCGCCTGCTGGACACCGACGTGGCGCAAGTCGTGCTGTTCGCGCTGGAGCTGGCCCTCGCGCGCACGATGACCGACTGCGGTGTCACCGTCTCGGCCGTCACCGGGCACAGCCTCGGGGAGCTCGTCGCGGCGACGTTCGCGGGCGTCCTGGCGCCGGTCGACGCCGCCAAGGTCGTCGTTGCACGGGCGTCGGCGATGCAGGCCATGGAGCGCGGCTCGATGGCGGCCGTCCTCGCCGCCGAAGCCACCACCCGCGACCTGATGCCGGACACCCTCGACATCGCCGCCGTGAACGGCGAGCGTGAGACGGTCGTGTCCGGCCCTGATGACGAGGTCGCGCGGTTCCTCGCCGAGTTGCGGGGGCACGGCGTCCGGACCACGCTGCTGCGCACGTCCCACGCCTTCCACAGTCGCGCGATGGCCGGGGCATGCGAGCCGCTGCTGGCCGCGTTCGAGGGCGTCACGCTGCGCCCGCCGACGCTCACGCTCATCTCGGCCGCCGCAGGCCGAGCAGTCGTCAACGAGGCGACCCGCCCGGAGTTCTGGGTGGACCAGCTCACGCAGCCGGTGCGCTTCGCCGACGCCGTGGACGCCCTGGGCGGTCTCGCGCAGAGCACCCAGAAGCGCCGTGACGTCGTCGTCGTCGAAGTCGGCCCGGGCCAGGTGCTCACCGGCCTCGTCGCCGGGCGCACCGCCGGACGGGACGACGGTGTGTTCGCGGTCCCGGCGCTGCCGCGGCAGCGCGCGGGTGACGGGCCCGGCGAGAGACGCGACCTCCTGGGCGCCCTGGGACGCGCGTGGACGCTCGGTGTGGACCTGGACGTCCGGGCACTCGATGCGGACGCCCCCTCGCGACGGGTGCCGGTGCCCGGCTACCGCTACGAGAGGGAGCAGTTCTGGGTCGACACCCCGCCGTGGCGTGCGCGGGCCCCCCTGTCGGGAGCCGCGGACCCCGCCCCCGTCGACGCCTCCGCGGCACCCGCCATCCATCCGGTCGTAAGCACCCCCTACTCCGCCATCCGGTGGAACGACGTCGACCGACCGCAGAGCCGGCGGCGCTCGTCGCTGACCGTCGCGCTGCTGCCCGCCGACCGCGACCTCGCGCGACGGTTGCTCGTCGCCCTGCAGCAGACCAGCGACCGGGTGGTCGCGGTGCGTCCCGGTCCGTCCTACGAGGCCGCGGCGCGCGGCACGACTCTGGACGCCACGGAGCCCGCGCAGCTCGCCCGGCTGCTGGCGGACTCCCTCGCCGCCGGGCAGGTCCCGGACCGGGTCGTCCACGCGACGACGTGCGACGGGTGGGAGGACCTGGCCGTCGCCAACGTCCGTGCGCAGCAACGCGCCTCCTTCGACTCGGTGCTCCAGCTGCACCAGGAGCTCGCGCGCGCGCCTATGCCGGCCCCGGAGCTCCTGGTCCTGACCAGCCGCTCGGTCGACGTGTCGGGCGCCGAGACCATCGACCCCGTCAAGGCCACGCTCCACGGACTGGTGCGGACGCTCGCACTGGAGGCCCGGTCCGGCCGGACTCGTCTGGTCGACGTCGACGGAGGGGTCGCGGAGGACGACCTCGTCGACGAGCTGGCCGCCGACGGCGTCGACGAGCCCGTCGTCGCGCTCCGCGGTCCGCGCCGATGGGTACCGTCGGAGCAGCCGCTGGACGTCGAGGCCCGCGGGACGACAGTCTTGCGACGCCGCGGCGTCTACCTGGTGACCGGCGGGCTGGGCGGCCTGGGGGCGGAGCTCGTCGTCGGGCTCGCGCGCACCGGCCTCCAGCCGCGCATCGCCGTGGTCGGTCGTCGCGCGCTCCCCGAGACGCCGTCGCGCGCCCACGCGGCGATCGAGGAAGCCACGGAGCTCGGCGCGGAGGTCCGGGTCCTCACCGGAGACATCGGCGACGAGCGGGACGTGCAGCGGATCCTCGACATCGTCGCGGCGCGCTGGTCCTCGATCGACGGCGTCTTCCACCTTGCCGGCCTGCCCGGCGGCGGGGTCGCGGCGCTGCGGGACCTGGAGGCCGCGCGCGCCGTTCTGCACCCCAAGGTCACGGGCACGACCGTGCTGGTCGATGCGCTCCGGAACCGGCGGGCGCCCGAGTTCTGGGTCAGCTTCGCCAGCCGAGCGGGCGTCACCGGCCTGGCGGGCAGTGCCGACTACGCCGCCGCCAACGCGTTCCTCGACGCCGTGGCCGGTTCGCCCCCGCTGCACGACATGCGGATGGTCAGCGTCGACTGGCCGAGCTGGCGGGACGTCGGCATGGCTGTCCCCGGTCTGGCTGCCCTGACCCAAGAGGCGACCGGCACCACGACATACACGGAGGAGCTCAGCCCGTCGGCGACCTGGGCGCTCGACGAGCACCGGCTCGAGGGTGTCCCCGTGCTGCCCGGTGCGGCGCAGGTCGACCTCGTCGTCCGAGCGTTCCGGGCGGTGCTGGGACCCGGCGAGGGTCCCCTGCAGCTCATGGACGTCGCGTTCACCGCGGCCCTGGTGGCGCACGAGCCGACGTGCGTCGAGGTCACGTTCACTCCCACGGGCCACGCGTGGCGCGTGCAGGTGCGCTCACGGCCGGCGCCCTCCGCCGACCCCGCCGCGTGGCGGACCCACTCCTCGGGCACCATCCAGCACGCCGGAGAGGACGCGACCCTCGGGCGCGTGGACCTGGCGCCGCTGCGCGAGCGTCTGACGGGCCACGCGGTCGCCGACCGCGTGCAGGACGCGAGCCGCTCCTTCGTCCTGGGCCCGCGCTGGGACGCGATCAGTGCGGAGCACCACAGCGACGAGCTCACCCTCGTGGACATCGCCCTGGCGGCGCCGTTCGCAGCGGACCTCGAGGTCCACCCCCTGCACCCGGCGCTGCTCGACTGCGCGACGGCGGCTGCCCGCGACGTCGCGGCCGGCGCGTTCGTCCCGTTCATGTACGGGTCAGTTCGCGTCGGCCGGACGCTCCCCGGGCGGTTCACCTCCGTGGTCAGGCGCACGCGCACCTCCGCGGAGGTCATCTCCGCGGACATCGACCTGGTGCTCCCGGACGGGTCGGTCGCCGTGGCGATCCGGGACTTCGTCATGCGCCGGTTCGACGCCGAGGGGTTCATGACCCGGTCGGACGCCGGCGCGGCACCGACCGGTCCCGCGGCGACAGCTGTCGGACCGGGCATCCTCCCGACGGTCGGCGTGGACCTCACCCTGCGCCTGCTGTCCGCGCGCACGCCCCGCCAGGTCGTGGTCCGCCCGTTCGTCGACGGGCTCCCTGTCCCGCTGCGGGTCGGGCTGCCGGCCGCCGGCCCCGCCACGGCGCTCGTCGCACCCGACCTCGCCGACGTGCCGACGGCCGGCCCGGGAGACGCGGAGGAGCCGACGGCCACCGCGAACGAGCGGATGCGGGCCGTCTGGCTCGCGGTCCTGGGCTCGGTCGACCTCGACGACGACGACGACTTCTTCGACGTCGGCGGCACGTCACTCTCCGCGATCGAGCTCGTGGCGCGGATCCGCGACGAGTTCGGGACGGCGCCCTCGATCGCCGACCTGCTCGACTTCCCGACGCTGGCCGGGCTCGCGGCCAAGGTGGTCTGAGCGGGCGGTTGCCCTCAGCGAGGGTCGTCCTCGCGGGGCAGCCGGACCGGGGTGCCGGCAGTCGTTGCGTCGACCACGACGACGCGGAGCTCGCTCGTGAAGGCGTCGTCGCCGGACCGCACCCACAGCTCGTCGGGCGCCGGGAGCATCTCGACGATCCTGGCGTTCGACCCCGGCCCGCGCAGCTGCTCGCGCCGCAGCGCCTGGGCCAGCGCCCGCAGGAGGAGCGGCGCGGTTCGGTCGACGAGGAAGGGCTTGCGCTCTCCGCCGAGCTTCACGAACACGTGGCGCGGGCACCCCAGGGCGGCGAGCCGCGCGGCGAGCGTGTCGGCGTCCTGCGGTGACGGCCCCGACGAGAGCCCCGCGAGGAGGTCCGCCACGGGGACGGTCCAGGTGGCCCGCTCGACCACGACGTCGTCCAGGACGAGCCGGGGGAGCGTCGGCGCCGCCGGCCGGACGTGGAAGCGGTCGACGACCAGAGCGGAGAGGAACTCGCCGAAGAACTCGGCGACCGGCCGCGACCATGCCTGGCCGACAGGCTCCACCCAGAGTTGCACACCGTCGTCGCGCACGACGAGCGCGGTGGCCTCGAGCCCTCGGGCCCCGTCGGCGCGTCCCTCGTCCGTGGCGTAGGACCAGTAGTCGTAGTGATCAGGCAGGTCCATGCCGAGCGGGGGGTACGTCCGCGACGTCACCTCGCGTGACGACCGCGGCCAGACCGGCACGATGCGCCCGTCGGGGTAGTCGTGGCGCGTCCACGCCAGCAGGGTGTCCCGGTCGTCGGACTGCGTGACGAACGGGCGGTTCTCGAGCGTGTTCAACGCCAGGTGGAGCTCGCCGAGCACCCACTGCGGGGAGCCGTCGGCCCGGGTGCCCAGCATCAGGTCCGGACTGTGCTGGCGCGCGCTCTGCCACGGGAGCCGGGCCGGGGCCGGGAACAGGGCCTCGACGAGCGCGTCGACGTCCGTGGACCGCAGGTGCAGGACGCCCTCGACGGTGGTGCCGCAGGAGAGCACCTCGGACCACCGTGCCTGGAAGTCGGCGACGACGCGGTGCACGGCGGTGGCCGGCGCTCCAGAAAGGACGTCCGCGGACGCCAGCAGCAGCCGCGCGAGGGTGACCTCGGCGCCGGTGCGCGTCAGGCGCGCGTACCGGCCGCGCAGCTCACGGACGACCTCGCCGGCGACCTCGCTCACGAGCCACCGCGCCGACTGCAGGAGCAGGCCGAGCGGGGCACGGAGCGGGTCCAGCAGCTCGCCGCCGACGACCGCGTCGAGGTCGCGCCGGCAGTCCTCGTAGAGGACACCCCGCCCGTAGTCCGCGCCCGTGCGGTCCACAGGGGTGTCCCCCACCAGCTCCTGCACCAGCTCACCGCACGCAGCCAGCGCAGACACGACCCGGAGGGGGTCCCCGGCCGCGTCCGCCGCTGCGGCGACCGCACGGTCGAGCTCGTCGAGCCGGCTGAGCCAGCGGTCGCGAGCCGGAGAGGGCGCCAGTCCCTCGAGCCGGGCGCGCAGCCACGCCTCCGGGTGCTCGCCCAACGGCACCGCGATCCCGCGCAGGACCAGCCCGTCAGCCTCGAGCCCGGCGAGGGTCTCGCCGCCGTCGGCGGGGACGACGTCCGGGAGCAGCCGGGTCAGCTCCGCGAGCGTGCGCGGCTCACCCAGAGCCTGCAGGATCGCGGCCCTCGCCGGTGCGGCCGGGAGCCACTCGCCACGCGGCGGGACGATCGCGTCCGGCCGCACAGCGCACAGGGGGTGACGGCGCAGCGGCAGGTGGTCGGCCAGCTCCGGGTCGGCACTGACGGCAGCGGCGATCGCGGCGACCACCCAGCCCTCGACGAAGACCGAGCGTGAGCGCAGCTGCAGGTCTCCCGACGTCGTCACGCCGTGCTGGGCGGGCTCGAACCGTGCCCAGGCGACCGGTCCGAAGAAGCCGATCGTCTCGTTCTTGGCGCAGTACCGCTGGGCGAGCGTCGCCAGCAGCTGCTCCCGCTGGCCCCGACGGGACAGCGCGACGTCGACCGCGCCGGACCGAGCGGCATCGAGCGCTCGCCGGTGGAAGTCGCCCAGCCAGTTGGTCACGATGGCGGGGTTCTGCCACGCCACGGCCTCGACGAGCTCGGGATGCGCCGCGAGCTCGTGGGTCCGGGCCGGGTGGGCGCCGGCCGTGCCGCCGAGAAGGTCCAGCCAGCCCACGGGCATCCCCGCCGTCCGCAGGGCCCCGAGCGACCAGAGCTCCCAGGTCCCGACCAGGGGCACGTGGGGCGACGCGCCTGCCGTCACGTGACCGTGACCAGGTCGGGCAGCTCGCCAGTCAGGGCGTCGAGCAGCGTCTTCCCGAGCGACGACGAGCCGGGGCCGGCGGCCAGGAACACCGTGCGGTCCCGCGCGAGCAGCCCGATGTCGGTGGCAGAACGCCAGGCGGCCGCCGCAGCGAGGCCGTCGGTCGCGGTGGCCTCTCGGCGCAGCACGGCCGCCACGACGTCGGCGCCTCGGGGGTGGCCAGTGGCGACGGCTCCGGCCAGCGCCTCCACCGACGTGCCGCCGACGTCAGCGACCAGCACGATCGCGTCCGGTTCCGCCACCGCCCGGGACACTCGGCCGAGGTCGTCGGTGGTCGGCGTCCACGCGATCGTGGTGATGCGGGGCCCCGAGTCGGCGATGTGGGCGAGCCGCCCCTCGGTGGCAGCCGCGGGCGCGGTGACGACGACGAGCTCGAGACCGGAGCCCGCCTCGGCGACGGCCTCCGCGAGCGCCGTCGCCGTCGCACCGTCCGCGTCGACGACGAGCACGGTCGTTCCCCGGCGCAGAGGGAGCGCGCGGCCCGGGCGGGTGACAGGGACACCGGCGAGGGTCCATGTCCGCCGGCCGCGCAGAGCCACGGTGCCGGGCGAAGCGGCCAGCCGGCGGCCGAGCAGGTCCGGGGGGACGTCGTCGTCGAGGTCGATCCACGTCGAGCCGACGACGACCGTGAGGGCGGTGTGCGCGGTGAGCGCCGCGGCGGATGCCGGACGGGACGCCCCGGTGATCTCGGTGGCGTCGCGGGTGAGCGTCACCCACCTGGGCGGGTGCGCCAGCGCGCCGAGCGCTGCAGCGAGCGCCACGATGCCGTCGCGTCCGCCGGTCGGCTGCGCGTCGGGCGCCAGGCCGAGGCCGTGCAGCACGAGGTCGGGCACGCGCCCGCGCTGCCGCAGGTCCTCGACGACCCGCGCGACGTCCGCGGGGTCGTCCAGACGCGCGGTGTACCGCTCGCGGTCACGATCGAACCCGTTGCCGTGGGCGAGTCGGACCACGTCGAACCCGGTGTGCCGGAGCGCCACCACCGTCGTGCGCGCCAGCTCTGCGTCGGGGGGCAGCAGCGCCAGGGCGATCCCCGGCTCGGGCGCGTCAGCGCCGTCCGCCAGCAGGCCGACGCTGACGTCACGCCAGACCGGGGACACCACGGCGGGACGCTCGACGTCCGCGGCCTGCTCCCGCTCGACCCAGAACCGTGCCCGGACATACGGCGACGGGGGCAGCGCCACCCGACGCCGCGGCGGTCGCAGGCCGGCGTCGGCCCACGAGACGTCCCGCCCGGAGACCCAGAGCGAGGCGACGGCCTCGAGGTGCGCGCGCTCGACGTGATAGACGGGGCGCGTGGGGACGCCCAGCACCGCCGCGTCGACCGGCTGCCCCTCGGTCACCCGTCCGGTCGCGATGTCGATCGCCCGCTCGAAGGGCGCGTCCGCGGCCAGAGCCATCGGGTCGACACCGAACGCCAGCCACGTGCGCGCGAGCGCGACCCGGGCGCCGAGCGAGGTCTGCGCGTCCCAGGCCGCGGCGGAGCCGTCCGACTCGTGCTCCGCCTCCCACTCCGCGAGGTGCCCGTCCAGGGTCGGCACCTCGCGGCGAAGCCGGACGAACGCAGCGGGCTCGTCGTCGGTGAGGCCGGGGAGCCGTACCTGCGGGGGGTGGTGCACGGCGTCGAGCACGCGGGCCGGGTCCGCGAGCCCGGCCCGGGCGTCGCGCGCGTCGTCGCACACGAGGGCGCGCCGCACGCGCAGCGCCGCCCGTCCGTGCTGCAGCGTCGCGACCGTGTCCGCCAGCTCCGCGTCGCCCGAGCGGGCGAGGTGCACCGAGAGCCGCTCCGCCATCCCGTCACAGGTGACGGCGGTGCGCCCCGACCACACCAGCAGCCGCGGTCGGTGGTCCAGGTCGGAGGCGGGAGCCGCCGGACCCTCGGCGAGCACGACATGGGCGTTGGTGCCGCCGATGCCGAGCGAGCTCACTCCCGCCAGGCGAGGGCTGCCCTCCACGCGCGGCCAGGACGTCAGCTCGTCGATCACGTGGAACGGGGTCCGCGCGAGGTCCAGACGGGGGTTCGGCTCCGTGAACCCGACCGTCGGCGGTAGCTGCTCGCGGTCGAGGGCGAGGATCGCCTTGAGCAGACCCACCAGCCCCGCGACCGGGCCGAGATGGCCGACGTTCCCCTTCACGGAGCCGAGACCGCACGCCCCGTCCTGCAGCTCGTCGCCCGCGAGGGTGCGATACGCGTGGGTCAGGGCGGCGACCTCGACCGGGTCCCCAAGCGGTGTCCCCGTCCCGTGCGCCTCCACGTACCCGACGCCCGCGGGGCTGGCGCCTGCCATGACCATCGCCTCGACGACCGCCCCGGCGTGGCCGGCGATGCTCGGGGCGCCGAAGCTCAGCTTGTCGGCGCCGTCGTTGGTGACGGCGCTGCCGCGGACCACGGCGTGGATCCGGTCCCCGTCCCGCTCGGCGTCCGCGAGCGGCCTGAGCACGAGGGCGACGGCACCGCTGCCGAAGACCGTCCCGTCGGCCGCCGCGTCGAACGGTCGGCAGGTCCCGACGCGCGAGAGGATCCCGCCCTCCGACCAGGTGTAGCCGTGCCCCCACGGGAGCTCCACGTCGGCACCGCCGACGACCGCGACGTCACAGTCCCCGGCCCGCAGGGCCTGACAGGCGAGATGAAGTGCCACGAGGCCGCTCGAGCAGGCGGTGCGCACGGTGAGGCTGGGTCCTCGCAGGTCCAGCCGGTAGGACAACGAGGTCGCGACGTAGTCGCTCTGGTTGAGGGTGCTGAAGGCGACCTCGACACCGTCCGCGGGTGACCGGGCGGGCAGGTTGAGCGTGGCGTACCGGTTGGCGCCCGCGGTCGCGAAGACCCCGACGCTGGCATCGGTCCACGGCACAGCGTGGCCGCTGTGCTCGAGGGCGGTGTGGGCCACCTCGAGGAAGAGGCGGATCTGCGGGTCCATGCCGGCGGCGTCGCGGGCCGTGATCCCGAACAGCTCCGCGTCGAATGACTCCACCTCACGTACGGGCGCCCAGGCCGGCACGTACCGGGGATCAGCCGCGAGCGCGGCCGGGACACCGGCGGCGGCCAGCTCCTCCCGCGTCAGGGCGACGATGGACCCGCGGCCCTGCACCAGGTTCGACCAGAACTCCTCGACGTCGTCGGCGCCAGGCACGCGTGCCGCGAGCCCCACCACCGCGATCGCGTCCACCGAGCCGTCCGCGGCGTCGAGCAGTGGGTGCACAAAGGGTCCTTCCTGGGGTGACTCGCACGACTAGGGTGACCCTACCCAGAACCGCCCGACGCACGGGCGGCTACCGCGGCGCGACTGGAGGTCACCGGGTGATCGAGCCGCTGCGCACGTCCGTCGTGACGCACGATGTGCTCGAGTCGAGGGAGCTGACCCCCAAAGAGCGCACGATGTGGCTGTTCAAGCAGTTCGCCCCCGAGGTGGGTGTGCTGAACGTGCCGCTGGCCGTCCGGCTCCCCGGAGAGCTGCACCGGGGAGCCCTGCAGGCCGCCGTGGATGCGGCCGTCCGGCGCCACCCCGCACTGCGCACCGTCTTTCCTCTGACCTCGGGCGAGCCGCGGCGCGTGACGCTGGAGCCGTCGAGCCCGCGGTCCCGGGTGACCGTCGAGTTCGAGACGTTGCGTGCGGACCAGCTCGAGGACGGGCTGGTCCGCGTCGGTTCCGAACCGTTCGACGTCTCCGACGCGCCACCCATCCGGGTCCGCGTCCTGTCGTCCCCCGGCCGCGACGTGCTGTGCGTCGTCGTCGACCACCTGGTCTATGACGCGCACTCGGCCGGCGTGCTGGAGCGGGAGCTGCTCGCCCTCTACCGCTCGCTACGGTCTACCGGTCGGGTCCCCGCCGACCTCGCGACCGTGGTCGACGCGTCGCCGCCCGAGCCGGCCGGCGACGAGGGCGTGGAGCACTGGCGGACGGTTCTCGCGGGCGCCCGGCCGACACCGGACCTGGAGATCGGTCGACAGCAGTCCCGGGACGCCGCCTTCCCGGGCGCGGTCACACGCCACCGGCTCGGCCCGACGTCCTGGGAGGCCGTCGCCGAGGTGGCCCGTCGCACGGGATCGGTCCCGAGCGCTGTCCTGCTCGCGGCGTTCGTGACGGTGCTCGCGCGGCACGGCGCGGGCGATGACGTCGTCCTCGGCGCACCCACGTTCAACCGGGGGTCACGCGGGCACGACGCCATCGGGTACTTCACGTCCATCCAGCCGCTGCGCGTTCGTCCGGTGCGGGACCTGCCGTTCGACGTGCTCGTGCGGCAGTGCACCCAGAGCCTGCTCGAGGGCATCCAGCACTCTGGCGTCGGGCTCGACGACGTGGCGCCCGACGCCTACCAGGCGAACGACGCGGACAGCCGCCCCCTCGTGCGCTACCTGTTCAACTACGTGGTCGGCCTGCACTCCGCCCGTGGGGACGCGTCCGACGTGGAGCGTCTGCACGTCCCCATGCTGCACAGTCGGATGGACCTCGACCTCGCCGTCATGCAGGACGCCGAGAGCACATCGCTCCGGGCGATCTACGCGTCTGACCTGTTCGACGCCGCCGAGGTCGACGCCCTGCTCGCACGCGTCGAGGCGGTGCTGGAACAGGTCAGGACCGACCGACCGACGCTCGGTGAGGTCGACCTGTGGAGCCACGCCGACCGTGCGCTGGTCGCGTCACTCGTCCCGGACCGGGCCTCGCACTCCGACGAGCAGGACCTCGGCGTGCTCGACGACGTGACGACGACGGCGTTCGCCTCGCCCGCCTCCCCGGCGGTCGCGGCCGACGGGGTTGCCCCGTTGACGTTCGGGGCGCTGCTCTCCTCCGCCACCGCGCTGGCCGGGTCGTTGGTGGCGGCCGGCGCACGGCCGGGCGCGACCGTCGCGATCACGACCGAGGACCCGGTCGAGACCGCCGTCGCCGTCGTTGCGGCCTGGTCCGCCCACTGCACGGTCCGGCTCACCGTCGACCGCGCCGGACCCCACCACCCCTCCACCCTGACCGTCGTGGGATCGGACGCGACGCCAGGACCGGGCGAGGTCCGCGTCGTCTCGGTACGCACCACCGGACCGGTGTTGCCGCCCCTCAGCCCCCACCCGGACGACACCGCCCTCGAGTGGCACGGTGCGGGCGGCCGGTGCACGTTCTCCCACCGCGAGCTGCGCGAGTGGGCGGCCCGACTCGGCGACCACCTGGACCCGCACGCGGCAGCCCTCGCCACCGTGCTCGCGCCCGGGGGCCCGGCAGGCCTGCTGCTCGCGGTCTGCGCGTGGACGACGGGCGGCGCGGTCCACCTCGTCCCCGGCGACCCCGGCACCGTGGCTGTTCGCTCTGTCCTCGGTCTCGACGAGATCGGTGTGCCTGTGGCCGTCCACCGCGGTGCCGCGCCGACACCCGGCGACGCCGGAGCCCCGGTGACCGCCGTGGCCATCGTCGATACCACCGGCGTCGCACTGCCGCCGGGCGTCTTCGGCACCCTCCGCCTCTCCCCCGGCCGAGCCGGTCAGGCCGACGTGATGCTCGACAGCCAGTTCCGCATCACGTTCGCAGGCACCCTCGAGCGGCGCGTCAGGAACGACGATGCACCGCGACCGACCGTGCTGGCCGACGAGGCCCCCACGGCGGCGGACGGCTCGACGGAGGAGATGCTCGAGCTCTGGCGCCGACTGCTGCGCCGCCCCGACCTGACCCCCGACCAGAACTTCTTCGCGGTCGGCGGGGACTCGATGCTCGCGGCGCGCGTCGTCGGGCACCTCAAGCGGACCTCAGGCGTCAGGGTCTCGCTGCGCACCCTGTTCACGCACCCGACCGCCGAAGCCTTTGCGGCCGAGGTCGACCGGGCACGGTCTACCACCCCCTGACGCGCGCCACCACGCCACCGACACGAGAGCGGGCACCGATGGAATCGCTGGGCATCGTCACCGACCACCTGCGCCCGTGGGTCGAGCGCGCCGCGATCTGCGCGTACGAGCTGGGGGTCGAACCGGCGATTCTCACGCAGTGCGACGACTGCGACGTGAGCCACCTCGCCGACGTGGCCCTCTCCGGGGTCGAGGTCCACAGCCCGGAGGCGGTCGCGCGAGCCGCGGCCGACGTCGAGGGGTGCGTCGGCCTACTGAGCTGGGACGACGCTCTCATCGTGACGACGGCGACCGCCGCCGCGCTCGCCGGGTTCCCGCACCCCTCAGTGCGGGGCGTGCAGCGGGCACGGAACAAGTACTCGATGCGTCGTCGGCTCGACGACGCGGGACTGCCTGGTCCCCGGTTCGGGCTGGTGTCGGACCCGGCGCAGTGCGCTGTCGTCGTCGACGCCGTCGGCCTGCCGGTGATCATCAAGCCGATCAACGGCACCGGCAGCGCGCTGGTCCGGAGGGCGGACACCCTGGCGGAACTCGATCGGCACGTCCGAGAGATGCAGCTCCTGGCGGCAGAGACCGTCAGCGGGCTCTTCACGCGAGCCGTCCCCGACCCCGACGGCGCGTCGCGCATCCCTGCGGAGGCGTTCCTGGTCGAGGAGTGCCTCACCGGACCTGAGATCGATCTCGAGCTCGTCGTCCGCGACGGCCGGACCGAGGTCTGCCTCGTGAGCGAGGTGACCTTCGCCCCGGACAGCTTCCGTGAGTCCTTCTTCGTGCACCCTCCCTTCTCGGTGCCGCCGCACGACGTCGGCGCCCTCGAGAACGCCGCCGCGGAGGTCGTCCGGTGCCTCGAGATCGACAACTGCACCGCGAACATGACGTTCATGCTCACGCCGAGCGCCGGACCCGTGCTCGTGGAGGTCAATCCGGGCCGCCCGGGCGGTCACCTGCTGGCCGCGATGGCGTGGCACGGGCGCGGCGTCGACATCCCCAGCGAGGCCACCGCCCTGGGGTTGGGCCAGCCGGGGCCGTCCCGTGGCGACTCCCGGCTGCCCGCCGTCGCCGCGGTCTCCTTCTACCCACGCGAGTTCGGGACCGTGGAGGAGATCCGTGGGCTCGTCGAGCTGCGTCAGCACCCATCGGTCATCTCGGCCCTCACGATGGCCGGCCCGGGCGACGTGTTTACTGCGACCCGCACCATCTACCCGGTCGTGGCGCTCGTGGGCGGGTTCACGACCCGCGCCGAGTTGCTGGACCTACACGACGAGCTGACGTCGCTGGTCGAGATCGACGTGCGCGCGTAGTCAGCCGTCGTCGGCGGCGAGCGGCGTCACATGGCGCCACGCGCGCCGAAGCGTGTCGGCTGCGTCCCCGGTCATCCCGAGCCAATCGAGGTGGCCGCCGGGCAGCCGCAGTTGGAGCACGGGCCCCACCATGACCTCGCCCCATGCCCTCAGCGACGACTCGGGCACCAGCCAGTCGCCTCTCGCGCCGATCACCGCGGACCGCACCGGGACCCTGTGCGGGCTGCACGGCGGCATCCGCTCAAGGATCTCCAGGTCTGCCTGCAGCGCACGGACGAGCTCCGCCGCCTCCGGGATTCCCAGCACCCCCGGAGCGAGCAGCCCGAGCCGGGTGGCGGCCTCGGCGAACTCGTCGGGAGGCAGGGCGGCCAGAGGGGGGTGGCCGATGCCTGTGTGCGGCGCGCGGCTGACGCAGCAGATGAGGCCTGCAGGCGGATAGCCCAACTCCAGCAGGCGTCGGGACACCTCGTAGGCGACGCGGGCGCCCATGCTGATGCCGAGCAGCACGGTGCGCGCCAGCGGCAGCAGGCGCAGGGTCTCCACGAGCGCGTCGACCAGGTGCTCGGGGTCTGTCAGCGGCGCGTCCCCGACCCGCATCCCGTGCCCCGGGTACTCGGGCGCGACGACGCTGACAGCCGGGCCGAGCGCGCGTCGCAGGGCGCCGAGCGGCGCGCCGACCGCTCCCGCGTGCGGCAGAGCCACGACGACCAGCTCGTCCTGCCGCTCGTCGCGCCGCCCCCGCAGGGTCAGCTGCACGGATCCACCACCCCCGAGCGAGCGAGCGCCACCGCGGTCACGATGAGACCCTCACCGACCGCCCACCGGCCGTGCAGCACGTCGGTGCCCAACCCGGCGGGCCCGATGCGCGCGACGAAGGTACCGTCCCCGAGCATGACCTCCACATCCTCGAATCCCAACCACGAGCTGGTCATCGGGTACCACACCTTGTAGACGGACTCCTTCGCGGAGAACAGGACCCGGTCCGGGCAGACCGCCGGGTCAACAGCTCCGAGGGCGGACCGCTCGGACAGGCTCATGACCATCTCCACCACCTCCGGCGGCAGGGGTGCCCAAACCTCCGCGTCGATCCCAAGCCCCGACCAGTCCTCGGCCGACGCCACGGCGGCTGCCCGATATCCCTCGCAGTGCGTCATGCTGCCGACGATCCCCTGCGGCCACACGGGCGCACGTCCCGGCCCGGTCGGTACGGCTTCGACCGGCACCCCGAGTCGGCGCAGCGCGATTCGCGCGCACGCACGCACCGCCGCGTACTCGGACCTACGCGTGGGAACGGCCTTGGCCACCGCGCTCTCCTCCGCCGGGAACAAAGGAGCCGGCAGAGGAGGCCCGGCGTGCTCAGCCGCTTCGACGCCGTCCGGCAGAACCCGCTCGATCATGCGGACATTGTCGACGCGGGGCGCTCGGACCCGAAATCCGCTCGGCGCCACACCGATCACCCGACTGCCATCGACCTGGCGGCCGGGTGCATGTCGGTTGCGAGCTCCACATCACGCCTGGATTGCGTTGGCCTTGCGATGCGGTCGCGACGGACGACTGGGGCGTAGTCGTCGACGCCGTTGAGGTGTGCGCACTGGCCATGAAGTACTGCGACCGATCCCGACCGTGAGCCGGACCGCACAGAGCCGGCGAGCCCGGGGCAGTAGAATGGCGGGGAACCGCGCTGGTCCCGCCCGGTGACCAGCACGGCAGAGTCTCGCGTCGATAGGGAAGACATGCCTGGCCGTACCTTCATTTCGACCACCATCCCGTACGTCAACGGGCGACCGCACCTGGGGCACGCCTTCGAGTACGCCCAGACCGACTGCTTCGCCAGGCACATGCGACTCTCTGGCGACGACACGTTCGTCCTCAGCGGTTCGGACGACAACAGCCTGAAGAACGTGCTCGCCGCTGAGCGCGAAGGCGTCACCCCGCGAGAGCTCGTCGACCGCAACGTGGTCCACTTCCGCAGGCTCATCGAGATGCTGGACGTCCGTCTGGACCGGTTCATCGAGACGAGCCGCGACAGCGACCACCTCGAGGGCGCCACCGAGATCTGGCGTCGGATGGCAGCGAACGGGGACATCTACGCGAAGGCGTACGCCGGCCTCTACTGCGTCGGGTGCGAGCAGTTCTACGCGGAGGACGAGCTCGTCGACGGCCGGTGCCCCGAGCACCTGACCGTGCCGGAACTCGTGAGCGAGCGCAACTACTTCTTCCGACTCTCCCGGTACGGAGATCGCCTCGCACAGGCGCTGCGCGACGGGGAGCTCGTCGTGAACCCGCCGTCGCGACTGAACGAGGTTCTGAGCTTCATCGGGTCGGGGCTCGAAGACATCAGCATCTCGCGGTCCGTCGAGCGCGCACGCGGTTGGGGAATCCCCGTTCCCGACGATCCTGGCCAGGTGATGTACGTCTGGATCGATGCCTTGACCAACTACATCAACGCGCTCGGCTGGGCTCATGACGCGCCCGCATACGAGCACTACTGGACCTCGGCCCAGCGACGCATCCACGTCCTTGGCAAAGGTGTGCTCCGGTTTCATGCCGTGTACTGGCCTGCGATGTTGATGTCGGCCGGCCTGCCGCTGCCCACCGAGGTGGTGGTGCACGGTTACATCACCTCCGACGGCCGGAAGCTCGGCAAGAGCCTGGGCAACAGTGTCGACCCCGAAGTTCTGGTCCAGCGCTACGGACGCGAGGCCGTCCGGTTCTACCTCCTCTCGGAGTTCTCGCCGTTTCGCGACGGAGACTTCAGCGAGGAGCGCCTCGTCGGCACCTACAACGACGCGCTGGCGAACGGGCTCGGGAACCTTGCGAGCCGGGTCGTCGGCATGATTGGTCGCTACCGCGACGGCCGGGTTCCCGCAACGAGCACGAGCGCCAACACCGTGCTGGGCAGCCGGGTCGTGGCCACGGACGAGGCGAGCAAGGCGGCGCTCGACCGATACGACCACCGGGAGGCGATCTCTTCGATCTGGCAGCTGGTGCGAGCCGCGAACGCCTATGTCAGCGAGTCGGCCCCGTGGGCTGTTGCCAAGTCGGCAGCTGCCGGTGACGCCGAGGCCGATGCGCAGCTCGACGCCATTCTCGTCGAGCTCGCCGGGGTGACCCGCCAACTCGGACGCATGCTGCTACCGATCCTGCCGACGCCGGCGGCCAGCCTGCTGGGCATGTTCGGCGACACCGCCGAGTCGGTCCCGGGCGCGGGCGCTTGGCTCGAGGGCCTTTCGGGGCTCGAGGTCGGGCCGATCGCGGCACTGTTCCCCCGCCTCGACTCAGTCGCCTGAGGGATGGGCACCGTCCGGGACCCGTCGGCGCGCCGTGCGGCTTGGCTCTTGAGTGATGCTGGCTTCGAGCGCATCCTTGACGTCCCGGTCACACCAACCCTCGCGGGATCTCGAGTCTTTGCAGCTACGACGACCATCGAGGTGGACGGCGCAGCGTGGCCGGTGCGCGCCTTCGGGACGACCTTTCAGTTGATGCAGCGGTCGTGGCCCGGCCAGGGCGTCCGGAGGTGCTTCAGCCTCGGGTGGGGACTGAGCCCGGTCGGCCAGACCGAGTGCCTCGTTCTGGCCGAGGCCGTCATCGACGAGGTGGCGGGCTCGACCCCGACCGGCGCGGAGCTCGTGCAGCGCCTCTCGGCAGCGGGGTTCGTCGTGCAGGCACGGGAGGAGCTGGTGCACGGCGGTCACGTCCTGCGTCTCGCCGCGTACCCGGAGCCTCGACCCGCCGGGCACCCGTGATGGCGGGTCTCGCCGACACGTACCGTCAGGTCTTGGCAGCAGGTGGGTACATCGCGGACGCGAGTCCCGACGCCATCACCCTCTGGCGTGCGCGCGGCTTACGGTGTGCAGACCTGCTGGTCGACGCCTACCTCGACGCGATCGCACCGCTGTGCGTCCCCGAGGTGGTCGAGCACCCCTTTCTCCAGCCGTCGGCTCGCTATGACGATGTCTTCGGGGCATACGACAACGTGTACCGCACCCAGTTCGAAAGTGTGCCGATGGTGCTGCGCGCCGACAACATGCACACCAACGTCGACCATCTGGTGTCATCGGGCGGCGAGGCGGTCCTCGCGCGGGGTGGCGTCCTGCGGAGGATGTCCGGGCGCGCGGTCCCGCTCTTCCGGGAACGGCACATCTGGCCGGCCGTGCAGTTCACGCATCTCGTCTCCCCGGACCGCGCGGAGGATGTCCTCCTGGAGCACCAGCTCGCTCTGGAACGCTTCTTCGCCGCCGTGGGTCTCTTCGTGGTCAGCGTGCGCACGGACCTCATCGCCTCCTACGGGGCAGTGTGCTACCTGAGCGTCACCTGCTTGCCTGACGGACGGCCGACCGTCCTGTCCACGGCCTACCTGATGACCGAGGAGTACCGACGATCGCTAGGCGTCGAACAGGCGGTTCTGGACATCGGGTGGACGGGCAAGGTGCTCGCCGTCGCCGCGGCGCACCACCACGACCACCACGGGCTGAACCTGTCGTCGACGATTGCGCCCACCCAGGTCGGGGTCGTCCCCGCAGGGGGGGACGGTGGCGCGCCGTGGGACGACTGGGTCGCGAGCGCGGCCCGGGAGGGAGTCCGCGCCGAGATCTGGGACAGGTCCGGGTCGGCGGCGGCCCGGTGGCGCGCCGAGCGCACGTTCCACCGTCAGGGCGTGCCGCTGGTGCTGGACGAGGGGAGCTCGATGAGCGTCGGGAGGCTGCCGCTGCGACGCACCCCGCTCGCGGGCCGTCCGACGCCAGCGGACGTTCACGTCCAGCTGCAGGAGCACGACCGCCGTATCGGAAGTCGTGTGCGTGAACGGCTCACGCGACATGTTCTCTCGGGAGATGCTGTAGTGGCGGTGTGCGACGCGTGCCGGTCGGACCCGAGATGGAAAGTCTTCGGGACCCTGGTCCGCGAGCCAGCTGCGCCTTGCACGACGTGCGGACGCTCGACCCTGAAGGTGATGCTCTCTGAGAGGGGGCGTTTCTACTGAGCACTGCTTCTCGCGCCGACGGACCTGATCCTGGCGGTCCGCTCGTCGATGTCCTGACGACGTCCGTCGGGAGGGAGACGATTGTCACTACCTACCGGAGCTTCTTCGACCACGTCCGGTTCGCTGGGACGTTTCGCGTCGTCGTCACGATCGACCCGGCTTACGACGTGGCGGACGTAGAGACAGTGTCCGTCGTGGAGTTCCTGGACGGTCTTCGAGAAGAGTTCCCACAAGTCGCGGAGGTGGTCGTACACCGCTTCGAGAAGCACGTGGGTCTGCAGGGCTCGCTGTCGGTGCTGTTCGCGGAGACCCGCGCCGAGTTCGGGGTGCACCTCGAGGACGACTGGGAGTTCTTCGGCACCGTCCCGCTCGACCAGCTCATCAGGGACCTAGACGCCCACGACAGCAGCGAGATCGCCTTCGCCAACACGCACGTCGCCCGTGGAGGGACCTTCGAGGTGCCCGGCGTGGTGACCGTGCCCGGGGCGGAAGACCGGCTCATCCGTCTGCCACCCGACAGCTGGGCGGCGGACTATCTCCCGTTGTGCCCCCACGTGCACAAGACGGCGCGATGGGTCCCCGCCCTCGCAGCTGCACTAGTGACCAGCGATGCGGTGCGCTGCCCGGACGAACGAATGCGCGAGCGGGTGATCGAAACCGGTGCGCGCGACCAGCACAACGTCCTGTGGACGCGGGAAGTGATCGTGCGGGACATCGGCCGAGAGTGGCTCGCCGCCAGACGGCGGTTCAAGCGGATCACGCCGTCGCACTCCGGCACCGTCCCCGTCGCCGCCCCGCCCGTCGATCCCGTCGACCGCCCACTCGTACTTGACCGCTCGCTCGCTCTGCAGGACCGGGCGGCACGCCTCATCCCCGGGCTGACGCAGACGTTCCAGAAGCGACCCGAACAGTTTGCTCCGGGTGCGTACCCGGTCTACCTCGAAAGGGGCGCGGGCTCCCGCGTGTGGGACGTCGACGGACGCTCCTACGTCGACTTCGTCTGCGGGCTTGGAGCGGCCTCCCTGGGCCATGACCATCCCGTCGTGACGGACACGATCCGTGAGCGCGCCGGTCGCGGCGTGATCCTGTCGCTTCCCACCGCCGTCGAGATCACGGCTGCCGAGTCGCTGCGTGCCGCGGTGCGCCCGGCGGAGATGATCCGCTTCCTGAAGTCCGGTGCCGAGGCGTGCTCGGCGGCGATCCGCCTCGCCCGCGCCGTGACGGGGCGGGAGGAGATCCTGGTCGCCGGCTACCACGGATGGCACGATGCCTTGGGTGGGAAAGGCCCGGGGGTGCCGGCCGAGATCGCTCGGCTCACGGAGCGGATCGATCTCGTCGACACCGCGGCCGACGCGCTCTTCATCGACCGTCTGGAGACTCGGGGGACCCGGTATGCGGCCGTGGTGATCTCTGCGCCGTATCACCGCGTCCTGCCCGACGAACTGCTCCGGGACATCCGCCGCAAGACGCGCGACGCTGGAGTGGTCCTCGTGCTTGACGAGATCGTGACCGGGTTCCGCGTCGCTCCCGGCGGCATCGGCGAGCTCAGCGGTGTGGACGGCGACCTCCTGTGCTTCTCGAAGGGTCTGGCGGCGGGCATGCCTCTCGCCGCGTTGGCGGGCCGCCGCGACGTGATGGAGCACCTCGGCTCTCTGCACGTCTCCACCACCTTCGGCGGCGAGATGCTCAGCCTCCACGTGATGCGCGCCGCGCTGCAGGAGTACGCGGGCAGCGACTACTACTCCCACATCGCCGAGCTCGGCCGACGGCTGCGTGACGGCCTCAACGAGCAGGCGGCCGAGCTCGGCGCGGGAGCCGTCGCACGCGGGTACGACCCGATGCCGTGCCTGTGGTTCGCGGATCGCCCTGACGAGCACACTCGACGCGCCACGGTGTTCGTGGCGGAGATGGCTCGACGTGGCTTCCTCATGCGGCGCGACGTCAACTTCGTATCCGCCTCTCACCAGCGGGCAGACGTCGATGCCGCGCTCGAAGCGAGCCGGCCGTCGCTTGCCGCTGCTCTGGGGGAGGTGCTCCCGTGACCCAGGCCCAGAGCGCCGCCGCCGTGGGTGCGCCCCGTGCGGTCTGGGAGGAAGAGTACCGGTCCGGGCGGTGGGACTACCTCCACTCGGTCGAGGAGGCTGCGCGTCTGAACCTGGTCGCGGAGCGGGCCCTCGCACGGCAGGTCACGTCGATCCTGGACCTCGGCTGTGGAGAGGCACCGCTGTGCACGGCGCTCGACGTCTACGGGTACCGCGGGGCGTACCTAGGCGTGGACTGGGCGATCACGGCGCTCTCGGCCGCGGCGCTCCGCCATCCTCGACGGGCGTTCGTCTGCGCCGACCTCGGAGCGCTTCCGGTCACTGGCACATTCGACCTGGTGGTCATGAGCGAGGTCGTCTACTACCTCCGCGACGCACCCGGGGCTGTCTCCCGTGCGCTGTCGCTGGTCGCGCCCGAGGGCGAGCTGCTCGTCTCCCTCTACCAGCCCCGGGGCGATTCGGGATCTCGCTGGGTGGAGGTGGTCGCTCGCGTCGAGGGGGCGATCCGAGGGCTTGGCGCAGAGCAGCTCGGCTTGGTCACGTCGCCGGATCGCGGGCGGGCGTGGTCGGTACTCCGCATGGCTGGAAAGGGACCGGAGTGAGCCAACGTCTGGACGAGGTCGACGTCGACGAGGTCAGCCGGCTCGTCGCGGAACTAAGAATGCCGGGGGCGCAGCACACCGGTGTCGTCCGCCTCGGTCCCTTCGACCTGGAGTACCGGGATGCCGAAATCTTCGCGTCGACGGTGGACCTGATCTTTGGCGACCGGATCTACGATGCCGCCCCGCTCGCAGGGACCGGGCCCATCATCGACGGCGGTGCGTGGGTCGGGCTCAGCGTGATCAGGTTTCGTCAGCTCTACCCAGAGACTCCGATTGTCGCATTCGAGCCCGACCCGGACATCTTCGAGATCCTGCGACGCAACGTCGAGCGCAATGGACTCACCGACATCCAACTCGTCAATGCCGCACTCGCCGGCTCGGCGACCAACTCGGCCACCTTCCTGTCCTCGGGCACGGATGGGGGCAGCATCGTGGCCAACGTCTGGCACGCGACGCCCATCACCGTGCCCACAGCGACGCTGAGTACGTTCGTGCCGCACGGCTCACCGCTCGTCAAGCTCAACATCGAAGGCGCAGAGGCCGACGTGATCCGGGAGCTGGGCGACGTGCTCAGGTCGATCGACCAGGTGCTCATCGAGTACCACGGATTCAGTGACCTGCCCCAGTCGCTGCACGAGATCTTGGCAGCGCTGCACTCTCACGGCCACACCTACGTCGTAAGTCACTTTAATGAGCGGAACCGGAGCTGTGTGCCTCCCCTGGCCATCGCCGCCGACTACCGCTACTTCCTCCTCATCTACGCGCGTCGCCTCGCGACCAGCAGAATGGAGTCGCCTCGTGGGTAGATTCAGCGACCACCAGCCCATGTTCGTCGAGGTAGAGACGACCACCTACTGTAATCGGCGGTGCAGTTACTGCCCGAACAGCCTCTTCGACCGCGGGACGCGCGAGAACGAGGTGCTGATGCCGACCGAGCTGTTCGAGAAGATCGTCACGGACCTCGGCGAGAACCACTACTGCAACCAGTTCAGCCCTCACAACTACGGCGAGCCGCTGGCCGACAAGCGGATGCCCGATCTCCTGGAGACGGCACGTGCGGCGATGCCGCTGGCGAGGATCGCGCTCTATTCGAACGGCGACTTCCTCACCGAAGAGCTCTTCGCCAGGCTCAACAGATCGGTCGATGCGTTCATCATCACGCAGCATGGGGACAAGATGCCGCGTGGCGTTGCCGACATCCTCGAGCGTGCAGGTGGGAATCATCCGAAGATCCGCTACAAGACGGCTGCGCAGATCAAGGCGAACGCATCGAACCGGGGTGGCCTGATTCCCCTCGACGTCGTGCGCCGCAAGGCGTGCGGCGTGGTGATGAACGAGCTCCACATCAACGCGCACGGAAAGCTCGTCCTGTGCTGCGAGGACTTTCTTGCATCGAAGGTGTTCGGAAACATCGCCGACATGTCGATCGAGGAGGCGTGGAGCATGCCGGAGAGGCTCGAGGTGCACCGGCGCAACATCCGCGGAGACTTCTCGCTGACCGCCTGCCAGACCTGCGGCTTCGGCAGGGCGTTTTGAGTACATCCGACAACGCAGTCGAACTCGTCGTCCAGGCCGACGACTACGGGATGCACCCGGCCGTCACGGACGGGGTCGACCGACTGTTCGAGTCGGGGATCGTCACGCAGGCGAGCGTCATGGCGCCGGCCCCAGATGCGTCGCGAGCGCTCGCGAGCGCCTTCAGGACCGGGATGCCGCTCGGCGTCCATCTCACGCTGGCGTGCGAGTGGGACTTCTACCGGTGGTCGCCGCTCACCGCGGCTCCGACCCTGCGCGCCGCCGACGGTGCCTTTCTCCCTGGGATACCAGAACTGCGGTCGGCCTCCGTCGACGAGGCCTACGACGAGCTCGTCGCGCAGGTGGAGGCCGTCGTCGGCGCCGGGTTGAGTCCGCAGCACATGGAATCGCACATCCGGCCGTTCGACCTGACGATCCTCGCGGAGCTGAGCTCGCGGTACGGCCTCGAAAGCCGAGACCCCATCCCGCACCCCGGCCTGACCATGCGTCTCGACTCCCTGTGGCACCTGTCCGTCCAGCCGCCGGAGACGAAGCTGGCGTCCCTGCTCGACCATGTGGCAACCCTCCCGAGCGGGCGGCACATGATCGTCGCCCACCCGGCGGAGGACCACGACGACCTCCGGCGGTTCTGCCCTCCGACGTCCCGGCGCTGGAAATGGGCGCGCGAGATCCGCGTCAGCGACTCCGCGGCGCTCAGCTCCCCAGAGTTTGCGGCGTCCTGCCGTGACCTAGGGATCTCGCTGTCAGCGACGCACGTCCCCCGCCAGGCCCCATCGGGTGACCCGCTGTCACACCGATGACCGGTCTGGCCCGCGCGTGCCGTCGACCGACCACGTCAGGCTCTCACCAGGCCTGAGCTCGGTCCCTGTCAGAGCGAAGATCGCAAGGCAGTGCGAGACGACAACGACCCGGCGGCCGGTGTGGCGTGACAGCGCATCGTGCACGCGGTCACGCACCTCGGCCAGCGACTCCCACACGCTGTCGTCCCCGGGGGGCACTAGCCCACGGTCCTCGTCGAGCAGCCGGTGGAAGTTGGTCACGAACTCCGAGTGGTCACGCCAGGTTCCGCGTCGATCGCAGTTCCACTCACGCAGGCCCGGCTCGATAGTCATAGGCCTGCCCAGCGCACTCGCCAGGTGGTGAGCCGACTGGAGCGCCCGCGTCATCGGTGAGCTGACGAGCTCGTCCGGCGGATCAGCTGCAAGCTCCGCCGCAAGCTTCTCCGCTTGACGGATCCCTGCCGGGCTGAGGACCGCTAGGTCCGACGCGGGCCCGACGAGCCCAGCGGCGGCGGCCGCGGCCCAGTCGGTCTCGCCATGCCTCACCAGTACGTACGTCGTCATCCTAGAGAAGCAACTGCGATCTCGGGCCGTTGCAGGACCCACGTCTCGCGCAGGGTCGTGTCCGACGGGGCGGCTCTGCCGTAGTCGTCGGTCACCTCCACGACGCGGAGGCCGGCCGCGTCGACGGCGGAGCGGACCTCGTCCCACGTGAACCACCTTTGCACGTGGTGCTCGGTGAACCGGGAGTAACCGGAGGTGGACTCGACGAACAAGGAGATGAGGAACTCCGTGCGTCGTCGGTCCGGTTCCGTGCGGTTGCGCCAGACGTAGGCGAAGTCGCCGAGGTCGTCCCCGTAGTGGCTCGACCCGAACACCTCCACGAGCTTGTAGCCGGTGTTCAGGTCCACGACGAAAACACCACCGGGACGGAGCGAGCGCGCCACCACCGAGAACATCGCCGCCAGCGCCCCCTCGCTCACGAGGTAGTTCGCGCTGTCGAAGCTGCAGACGGCGAGGTCCTGGGACCCGTCGAGCACCGGCAGCGGGTCGGTCACGTCACCCTGGTGCAGGACGACGGCCGGTACGGCGCGACGTGCCTCGTCCAGCATCTCGGGCGAGGAGTCGATCCCCGTGACGCTGAAGCCCGCCTCGTCCAGGAGCGCCGACATCCGACCGGTCCCGCAGCAGACGTCCACAGCCCGGCCGCCCGTGACGCCTAGGCGCCCGGCGGCCGCTCGAAGGTACTCGGCCCATCGTCCGTGGTCGTTCGACGCGGTCCACCGGTCGTACACGCGGGCAAGGTGCACGTACGGTCGGGCGCCCTGGCCCTCGACGACCGTCACGCGTGGGTCGACGGACGGACGACCTTGACCATCAGGTTCACGCCGCGCTCCGCCCAGTCGGTCTGCTCGCTCGCAGCCAGCTCGAGGTCGAGCGCCGTCCGGAAGTACTCCTCGACTTCCAGAGATGCCGAGATGCCGCTGACCGACGTGTATGGGTACCCGAAGTCCTCCGGGCCGGGGTACGCGATGGACGTCACCCCGAACACCGCGGGCGCCTCCAGCCCCGCGTCCGTCGCCAGCCGACGGAGGTCGTCCGCCGAGTAGACCCGCAGCGGGGGGACGTGCGGCGCCCAGCGCACGATCCTGGTCTCCAGCAGCTCTCGCAGCTCGGCGGGCCCCGCCCCGTCACGGTTCACCTTCGAGGTGAGCGCGTTGGACAGGGAGTGGGACATGAGCAGCCCGACGCCGCCGGGCTTGAGCACCCGATGGACGGTCCGGAAGGCGGCAGCCGGGTCGTTGAGGAAGCTCAGCACACCGTACGTGCTGATCACCGCGTCGAACTGCTGGTCACCGAGCTCGGGAGCGTCCTCGATGTCGCACTCGACGAGATGCACGTCCGTGAGGCCCGAGTCGGCGACAGCCTGCCGGGCTTCCTCCAGCATGCGAACCGACTTGTCGGCGACCGTCACCGACACCCCAAGCTCGCGCGCGAGCCAGAGGCCCCACCGGCCGGTGCCACCGCCCATGTCGACGACGTGACCGCCTGCGGTGACGTCCAGGTGGCGGCGCACGAGCTCCTTGATCAGCTCGTCCGAGAGCCGCCAGTACGCCGACTCGTAGAACTTCTCGACGTTGCCGGCGTACGGCTCGAAGAAGTCGGCATACTGCTCGTCCGTCATGAGGTTCATTGATGGCTCCTGGTCGTGAGGGTGGGGGAATCCGCCGGTGTGGCGGGTTCAGCGGGACAGCAGGCGGGAGGGCGGCGGTACGAGGTCGCCGGACGCGATGTCTTGCAGCGACGCAGCGACCAGATGCACGTCGGGCGGCAGTTCCACCCAACGCCTGGTCGACCACCCGTCGCAGAGCACGTCCCAGTCCGGGGTTCGCGGCCAGCCGTGCGGCCGCGCGAAGGTGTCGAGCATCGGGTCGTCGCGTCGCTGGTAGCGCACGTCGATGGACACGCGGAACTCGTCGCTGGTGTTGGGGCCCCCGCCGTGGACCGTGAACCCATGGAACAGCACGACGTCTCCGGGGCGGAAGTCGGCGGTCGCCCAGCGGGGGTCGTCGGCGTCGACATTCAGGTAGAGGGGTCGGGCGCCCGGGAGCGTGGCGTCGGTGGGGACGAACCCCGCGCAGTGCGACCCGGGTAGGATCCGGATGCCCTGACGAGATGGCGTGCAGGTCGTGACAGGCGTCCACACGGTCAGCACGTCGGAGCAGACCATCTGGGCGACGTAGTCCTGGTGGGCCTGCGTCGTGAAGCCCGACGACGCCCGCGGTGAAGCGAGACGGAACACCTTGGCCGGGTGGCAGAACACCTCACCGAGGAGCATCTCCCCGGCGAGGTCCAGGAGCCGCTCCGTATGCGCCAGCCTGTGCAGCGGCTCGAGGCGCTGCACCTCCGGATAGACCGTCCCGAACGTCTCGGAAGTGAACGCGAGCCCCTTCTGCGCGGGCCTGAAGTCTCCGGCGTCACCGACCCACCCGACTCGCCGCAGCGCCCCGTGGATCTCGGCCGCAGCGTGCTGGACCTCCACTGCGTCGAGGAAGCCTGGAAGGTAGACGTAACCGTCCTCTACGAGACGTGCGCGTATGGTGCTGCGATCGTCCTCGCTCCAACTGGACTCGACCAGTTCCTGCACAGGCCCCTCCCATGATCGTCTCTGCAGTGAACGGCGGCTTAGGGAACGATGTTCACGCCGTTCTCACGGGGGAGCAGCTGGAAGTCGCGGATGTCGTCCTGCTGCAGCAGCCACATGAAGAACCGCTCGACGCCGAGACCGAACCCGGATGTCCGCATCGGCTGCACATCCTTCATCTCGACGTACCAGTCGTAGGTCGAGGCGCCGACCTCGTGAGCGGCAAGGGCATCGAGGACGTCAGCGCCGTTGGCATGGCGCTCGCCGCAACCCACGACTTCGCCCGGCCCGAAGAGCAGGTCGGCATTGAGCGCCCGACCCTGGGCATCTACCGCCTGGTAGAACGGAACAGCCTTGGCGTCCCAGTGTGAGATCCAGAGGAAGTCACCGAACCGCTCCGTCAGTCGGCCCTCACCAAGCCGGGTGAGAGTGCGCCACCCGTCGTGGACCTCGACGTACCTCGGCTCGTCGCCCAGCAGGTCGGCCGCCTCGTCGAACGTCAGGCGCGTGAACGGCTCGGGCCGCGCAAGCAGCTGTTCCACGTGGGCAGTGCTGCCGGCGACGGACTCGATGATGTCCGCGTGGTTCGCGAGCATGTCCGCGCCGAGCCTGCGGACGTACTGCTCGACGAGGGCGACCACGTCGTCCAGCCCACCCGGGATCTCGGCTTCGCTGTGGAAGAACTGGCACAGGTGCGTCGCGTCGGCAGCCTCGCCCCGGAACGACGGCATGAGGTAGTACGCCCCGCTTTCGCTGAGGCGACACAGGTACTCGAGCCCGAACTGCATGGAGTCGGCCAGGTAGGTCGTGACGCCGAACAGCTCGACGGACACGGGCAAGGAGTCGCTGCCGAGGCCCATCGGTGAGGACACCGAGCCCGTCGTCACCGGCAGATGACCGCACGGGATCGCGCGCTCGCGCCAGAACTGCACGGTTGAGTACGTCAAACTGTCTTGCAGGGCCACGACGGCCCTGTACCAGGCGGAGCCCAGCGATTTCCGCATGTGTGTCTCGGGGTCGATCCAGCTCTTCGTCGGCGCGACGCGCTCGCTCATCCGCTTCCTCCCTGCGACCGGACTGCAGGCTACCTACTCCGGGGGAGTCGCGTCAGGCGAATGCCCAAATCACTGGTCGCGTGACCGCCCCAGGCGACCAAACGCCTCGTGCTAACTTCGGTGCTCGTCGGCAGACTCGTCCACGACCGCCGGCCAACGCCCCCTCGGCATCGCCTCGACGCCGACGCTCGTGCAGCCGGAGGTCGCCTCTTGACTTTGACCGAACCCACGTCCGAGAGTCTCGTGGCCGCACAGGTCGCGACGGCGTGGCAGGCCGTTCTCGGCGTCGAACCGAAAGACGGCGACGACTTCTTCCTCCTCGGTGGGACCTCGTTGCGGGCCGCGCTGCTCACTGCCACGCTCCGCGCAGACGGCCTGCAGCTCGCGATCGCCGATGTGCTCGAGCATCCGCGCTTCGCGGATCTTGCCCGGTTCTTGTCGGAGGGGGGAGCTGAGGCGCGGCCCGCTATCCCAGTGGTGCCCCGCGGCAGCGCCCTCCCTCTGTCCCACGGTCAGGAGGCAGACCTCCTCGGAATGCTCAAGGACCGCCGAGACGGGGGCGCCGGCGAGTCGTGCCTCCTGCCGTTCGCCGTACTCCTGACTGCCGCCACCGAGGACGACGTGCGCCGTGCGCTCGCCGCCGTTCTGGCGAGACACGAGAGCCTGCGCACGGGTTTCGTTCTGGACGTCCAACGTGGCTTCGCGACCCCGTTCGTCGTACCGGTCGTCGAGGCCACCGCCCCCGTCATGCGGCTGGTGGACATCCGTGGCTCCGCCGGTATCGGTAGCGAGGAGGTGCCGGACGCCGCGGCCCGCTGGGTGCGCGAGATGATCTCCGACGCCCCGGCCGTAGGCGCCCCTCCTCTGGTCCGTTTCGTCCTCGGGCGCACGCAGGAGGGACTCTGCCTCGTCGGCGTCGTCGACCATCTGGTCTGCGACTGGAACGGAGTCATGATCCTCCTCGACGAGCTCGCCGACCGCCTGTCGGCCCCGGACGGCGCCCCGGTCGCACCGGCGCGCCCGGACTTCGTCGACTGGGCCGCCTGGCAGCGCCGCCGCCTGGCCGGTGCCGAGGGGCGCCGCCTGCGTGACTTCTGGCGCCGGGAGCTGGAGTCGTGCGGACCGCTCCCGACCCTGCAGGTCCCTGCTCCTGATGAGCCGGACGAGCAGGAGCCGTACGTCCGCCTCGAGCACCGGTTCGACGTGAACACGTGGCGTGCGTTCCGGGACGCAGGTCGCAGTCGCGGGGTCGGGCGCCTTCCTGTCGTCCTCACGACGTGGGCCCGCGCCTGGGACCGTGTCCTGGGGCCCGGTCAGCTCGTCGCGCATGTCCCGACAGCGAACCGGGGGCTTCCCGAAGCCGCCTCGATCGTCGGGTCGATGGCGCACACGCTGCCGATTCGCCTGCGTGGGTCGGGCGCCGACGAGCCGCTCACGCACCTCGATCAGCTCGCTGGCGGATACCGGACGACGCTAGAGCACCAGGAGGCCCCCTTGTGCTGGTTGACCGAGCAACTCGCCCCCCAAGACCACGCGCCGCCGGCGCAGCCCCGACGACTGTTCGTCACCGACGAGGAGGCGATGTCACCGTCGTGGGTGTGGCCGGGCGGGAGAATGCAGATCATCACCCTGCCGTGGGCGCCCCAGTCTGCCCACGACGGCGTGAGCGTGCACGTGATCGACGACGGAGACACGGGCCGGGTCGCCGTCGTCGTCAATGGTCGGCTCGTCGACGTGGCCACGATCCGGCGCGTCGTGGACGCCCTCGCTCACTGCGCGACAGAACTCACGGACGCTCTATCCGTCGAGCCGGGTGCCCTCAGCTCAGTTGCTGGGTGATCGTGGAACCCTCGGCGGAGTGGTCGAGGGTCGCCAGCGCACCGTTGACGAGCGAGAGATGCGGGGGAACGTGACCGCAGTCGACGTCGACCAGCACCGGGATACCCAGATCCCTCAGCGCGAGACCTACCGCCTCGTGCTGCGACAGGCCGGGAAGATCGGCGCCACGAGACCGGCCGAGCAGCACGGCGTTCGCGCGGGTGAACCAGCCGGCGTAGCGCAGCCCGAGGAGCCGACGGGCGACCTCCGCCGCGTCCGAGCCGGATGACTCGAGGTAGACGATGAGCCCCTCGGGCGCATGCGTCACCGCGAACTGCTCCACGTCGCCGTAGGGCGTACCGGCGAGGTGCGAGACAGTCTCGAGACAGCCCCCGAGCAGGCGCCCCGAAACCTGCACGTCGCCGGTCGCGTCGACGCGGGACCACCGCCCCGGAGTATCGAGCACATACTCGGTGATACCGGGCTCCGCCGCGAAGTCGGCGAAGCCGGAGCGGCGAAAGCGCGGCGCGGATCCTTGGGTGATGACTGCACCCGGGGGGCTGCGGACCACGTCGAGCCAGGACGCCATCGGTGCGGGCACCCGGAACGGCGTGTCCATCAGGTTCTGACCGTGGAGGGACGCGACTCCCGTGAGCAGGGTCAGAGGCAGAAGGAGCGTGGAGATGTCGGAGTAGCCAACCAGCCATGTTGGATCTGCGGCGAGCGCATCGAAGTCGATCGACGGCAACAGGGCCAGCGCCAGGTGTCCCCCCCACGGGGGCACCACCGCCCGCACAGTCGGGTCCAGCATGAGTCCCATGAGCTCCTCGGCGCGTTCCGCCGCCGAGCCGGCCGCGATACCGTCGCGACGCACAAGCGAACCTAGTCGGACGGGGAAACCCCGACTGGAGAGGTGTCTGACAGCCACGTCGAGCCGCGCGGCATGCTGCGCGCCGATCCCCGCCGATGGTGCCGCGACACCGATGACGTCGCCTACAGCGAGGGCCCGCGGGTAGCTGATCATCGCGTGATCCTCTCACCGAGCCGTCGGCACTGTCCTTGACCCGCTCGGCCTGCAGGTGACGTCGAGGTGACCGCCGTGATCTCGCTCCCGCGGGCCGCGAAAGGTCGCGCCTTACCCTGCCCCACGGTCCGGGCACGCCTTTCGTCAAGCTCGTACATCACGAGGTCGAAACGCGCCACGCGCTCCATCCATCAGCCACGGACTCGCGCGAAACTGGCAGATGGAGTGCCTCGATCACCCGCAGCGTGGCGTACAGCCGACGAGCGGGGGTGCGCAGTAGAGGATCCACGAGGTAGTACAACTGATTCATCGACCGACCGACTTCGGTGCTGCCTGGGTACGCGTCGTCCAGGAGCTCGGCGAGCGCGTGGGGGCCTTCCTGCACCAGGAAGCGCGACAGCGGGTCGGCATACAGATGGTCGCGCGCCGCGCGCCATGTGGGATGAGTGAATACGGTCGGCGTCCGGTCAGGTGCGTTTCCGTCGAGGATCTTGACGTTGCCGTTGTCCTCGACGACGCAGAGGAGTCCCTCCAGCATGCGGCCCGAGGCGGTCTCGTAGGCCATCGCGGGCACATAGTGCCCTCCTCCAGCGCGAACCCTCTCCGCAAGAGAGCCCGTCGAAGGCCGTTCGGGGGGGCGCACCGGCAGCCGTTCGAGCTTTCGTCGGCTCATGCGACCGTCGAAGATCAGGCTCCCTGAACGAATCTTGACGGGGCGGCCCCCATCCAGTTCCAGCACCCAGCCGTCTTCCGACCGACGCAGCAGCCCTCCGGTCTCGGCTGCAAGTCGGCTGAGAGTCGTGTCATCATCAAGTTCGATCGACCGGATCGCCAGACCGACGTCCCGAAGCTCGGGTCGCTGCATTGCGCGAATGATGTTCGCTGCCGGTTCGACGCCGATCCGCTCCGCATGGAACCAATCGAGACTGACGCGCAGGGTCAGCTTGATGCGGGAGACGCTCTCGTCACGCGCGCGCCAGGCGTCGACAAGCCCATTGATAGAAGCCCGCGCGGCAGCCTCACTCGTGGCGAAGTGTCCGCTGGTGACAAGCTTGATCTCCTTCAGCTCTGGAGCGTCGGCGCGCGCGATGACGTAGCGACAGAAGTCCTCCTCGGTCATGGGCTCGCCGCCCCCGGAGAGCACTATTTGAGTCGGCTCCATCTCGGAGATGAAAGCAAGGAGGCCTGCTGGGTCCTCGATCACCGTTCGGCGGTCGAGCCGCCGTGTCGGTCGAGGCGACGCGTAGTTGCAGTGCCCGCAGCCGACGGGGCAGTACGCGGAAGGCCACACCCAAACGGACGAAGCCGTACGGGGGAGGGCGTGGGGGAGTCCCGAGACCCCGCGGATGAGCAGCTCCCGTGCGGCGACGAGCGCGGCGTCGCTTTCGATTGCGACGTCACGCCCGGTCGAGAATATGGACTCCGGCACGTTCATCACCTCCGTCGTGCGTGTCGAGCGCCAACTGGCGCAGAGGCGATCTCGGACTTCCGTCCGACTCCGCTCGCGATACTCCCACGACGGACGTCGATGTCGGCGCATCTCCGGTCGTCCGTCTCGATGCCCGACGCAGGACACGACCCGCTGCACGTGCAGCAGACCCGTTCGTCCGCGAGCGCCAGGATGTCGCGCGCTTGTTCAAGCGCCTGCCCACGCTCCAGCACGTCGAACCGGCCGGCCTCCACGGCCGCGATACGAGCGTCGATGTCGTCGCGTCGGGCGCGCAGCGCTGACAGCCTTGTGGACGCGTCCGGGTCGGTCGCGATCGTCAGCGAATGAACGCGCTCGAGGATTGTCGCGAGCCGTGACTGCGTCACCGATGCGCGCGGTTCGAGGAGCTGGGCGACGAACCGGATCGCGACCAGGGCGCCCTGCGACAGTTCGTAGGTTTCGTCACGGTCGTAGGTTTCGTCACGGCTGCCGTCGACCGATCGTCGGACGAGAATGCCGTCAGCGACCCACTCAGCGCAGTAGGCCTGCGCCGGACGTGGCATGTCGAAGTCGTTCTCTCGCAGCACGACGAGGTCCTGCTCGATCCGCTCGAAGAGTTCCGGCGCCGGGATCCTGCGCTCCTCACCCCCGAGGTGCTCACCCAGCAACGCGACCGCCGCGGCGGCGCTGCGCGCCCGTAGCAGCACCCAGGCAGGGCTATCGACCGTGAGTCGGTCGGCAGCCAACGCAGTGTGAAGCGTCCTCCGGCATCGAGTCGATCCACGACCTGCACACCTCGCAGCTCGGCCAGCGACCCGGACCCAAGCCCGGAACGGTCTGGGTCGACGGCACCCTGTACTCGTCCGCTCTCCCCACCCCCCTGCGAAAGTTGAACCAGTTCACGCTCGGCATGGCCGACGAAGCAAAGCGCGAGTTGCAGGAGCAGTACAACGAGCGGCTGCCCTACCGGTTCGACGCAGTGCCCCACGGGACTCGTCCCGGATCGCAGAGACTGCGTGGACCTGCGGTCAAGAAGCACGTCCGATGCCTCAACACACCGCGGTCGATGCGTGCGAACTTCGACCGGCCGACTACGAACTGCACTCCTGGCGAGGAGTGCGGGTGCGGCACGACCGTCGTCGTGCACGCTGAGGAGCAGGCGCGAGAGCGCCAGCGCATCCCGTTCGGAACAACCGAATGGGCTGCAAGCTACGGTCGACGCTCAGCGATCGAGCACTTCAACGCAGAGATCAAGGGCAACCGCGGAGTCCGGATCGAACGCGGCTTCACGCGCGTCTACGGTGCGGTCAAGAACCAGGTGCTCGTCACGTTCGCGCTCGTCGGTGCCAACGTCCGCCTCCTGCGCGACTGGCACATCTGTCGGTCGATCGCTGACCCGTGGATGGCCGTGATCGACGACACCGACGACCCGGACTGGTCCGTCGCACACGCAAGGTTCAAGAGGCGACAGCCACGCGTCCGGGCGTTCCACGAGGCGTACTACGCCTCGAGAGGCAGACCACTCCAAGCCGCCTGACCGCCGCAACCGAACAGTTCGACCACCAGCCCGTCACCAACCCAGGTGAGCGGGCCGGTTGTCGTATGCGGAAACGGCGCAAAGCCCGAGCGGGGACAGTCAAACGGAGGTAATAGCACGCTAACGTGCTAACCAAGCCACGAGCTGGCCCCGGACGCAGAAACTCCCGGCAGGATCTAGTCCTGCCGGGAGTTATCCGGACTGCTGGGCCTTGGTTGTCCCAAGACCCCTCTGTGCGCGAGGGGGGATTTGAACCCCCACGCCCTTTCGGACACTGGCACCTGAAGCCAGCGCGTCTGCCGTTCCGCCACTCGCGCGCGGTGCAGAACACTAGCACGATCGTGAGGCCCTCCCGACCCGCCCGGGAGGGCCTCCGACGCCCGCCGCGCGCACATCACCCGGCATCCGGCCCCGTACCGGTGGGTCACGGATACGATCAAGGCGGATTGCGGACTCGCGCGTCCTTGCAGATGCGCACAGAGAGACGGGGGAGGTGGCGATGGGCATCCTCGACAGGTTCGAGAACAACGTGGAACGGGTGGTCAACAACGCCATCGCCCGGGCCTTCAAGAGCGAGCTCAAGCCGATCGACCTGTCCAGCGCGCTGCGCCGGGAGCTGGACGACCGGGCGGCCGTGGTGGGCCGCGACCGGACCGTCGTCCCCAACGAGTTCACGATCGAGCTGGCCACTGCCGACTACGACCAGGTGGAGTCGTGGGGCGCGGAGGCACTGGCGGACGAGTTCGCCAACAACGTCACCGACTACGCCGCGAGCCAGCGGTACGCGTTCGTCGGGCCGGTGACCGTGTCGTTCAGCGAGGACGCCACGCTCGAGGCCGCGCGGTTCCGCGTGCACAGCGCGACGGTGCGCGGTGCGGTGGCGCCGGCGTCGGCCAGCTCGGCGCCCAGCGCCCGGCACCCCCTGGTGGACATCGACGGCCAGCGCTACCTCCTTACCGGCCCGGTCACGGTCATCGGCCGCGGATCGGAGGCGGACATCATCGTCGACGACCCCGGGGTCTCACGCCGGCACCTGGAGATCCGGGTCACGCCGGACGGGGTGGTCGCCACGGACATGGGCTCGACCAACGGACTGTTCGTCGAGGGCCACCAGGTTCCGGCCGCGACCCTCCTGGACGGCAACACGCTGACCATCGGGCGCACCCGGATCCTGTTCTGGACAGGCGGCGAGCCGGACCTGGACGAGTGACGCCGGCACATGAGTGAGCTGACGATCACCCTGCTGCGGCTGGGTTACCTGGCGCTGCTGTGGGTGCTCGTGCTCTTCGCCATCGGCGTGCTGCGCCGCGACCTGTACGGCACGCGGATCACGGACCGTCGTCGTCGCAAGGCTGCACCTGCCCCTGTCGCGGCGGTGGCCACCGAGCCCGCCAGGCCGGAGACCGCGCCCGTCCGCACGCCGCGATCGGCGCGCAGCGCGTCCGGCCCCACCCGGCTGGTGGTGACCGAGGGTCCGCTGCGTGGCACCATCGTCCCGCTCGCGTCGTCGGCCGTCCTCATCGGCCGCGCGCCGGGCTGCACGCTCGTCCTGGACGACGACTACTCGTCGTCGCGGCACGCACGGATCTTCCCGCAGGGTGGCCAGTGGTTCGTCGAGGACCTCGGATCGACGAACGGGACATTCGTGGCCGACCAGCGCGTCGAGGCTCCAACCCCGGTCCCGACGGGTACACCCGTCCGCGTGGGCCAGAGCGTTCTCGAGCTGCAGAGGTAACCCGGTGACCGTCGCACTCAGGTATGCGGCGCGGTCCGACGTCGGACTCGTGCGCTCCAACAACCAGGACTCGGCCTACGCCGGTCCGCACCTGCTCATGGTCGCGGACGGGATGGGCGGCCACGCCGGTGGGGACGTCGCCTCGTCCGTGGCGGTCGCCGCGTTCGCGCCGCTCGACGGCGAGTCCCACGGTCCCGACGACGCCCTCGACCAGCTCGAGGAGGCGCTGGCCGACGCGCGGGACGAGATCATCGCGCGCAGCGAGGCCGATCCCGAGCTGAACGGCATGGGCACCACCGTGCTGGCCATCCTGCGCGCCGGCAACAAGCTGGCCATGGTCCACCTGGGCGACTCGCGCGGGTACCTCATGCGCGACGGCGTGCTCACGCAGGTCACCACCGACCACACGTTCGTGCAGCACCTCGTGGACATCGGCCGGATCACGCCGCAGGAGGCCGAGCACCACCCGCAGCGGTCGGTCGTCATGCGGGTGCTCGGGGACTTCGACCCCGAGGTCACGCCGGACCTGTCCGTGCGCGAGGCGCGTCCCGGCGACCGCTGGCTCCTGTGCTCCGACGGCCTGTCCGGCTTCGTCAGCGCCGAGACCATCGAGGAGACGATGGCCTCGATCGAGGACGTCGACGCCTGCGCGGACCGGCTGGTCCAGCTGGCGCTGCGCGCGGGCGGCGGCGACAACATCACCGTGGTGCTCGCCGACGTCATCGAGCTGGACGCCGTCGCCGACGGCGCGGGACCGAGCACCAGCGCCACGGTGGTCGGCGCCGCCGCGCTGTCCCGCAACGACCCCACGTCGGCCGCTGACGGGCCTGCCGCCCGCGCGGCCGGCCTGGCC